>JANXTD010000242.1 GCA_025352585.1 Fimbriiglobus sp. | reverse complement strand
CGCTCGCGCGTCGGGCGAACCAGACTCAGCACCAGCCGGATCACTTGCGGGCGGCTGCCGTGGCGGAGCGGCTCCTTGCCGCTCAGGCCGCGGCCCACGACCATCGTCGTCGGGCCGGCCTCGTAGACGCCGCCGTCGTAGCGCCGGCTGTAGACGCTCGGCACGAAGATCGGGCCGAGTACGGGCAGTTGGATCTGGCCGCCGTGGACGTGGCCCGCCACCATCAGGTTCACGCCCAACGCCTGCGCCCAGGCGAAGTGGTCCGGCGTGTGCGACAGGCAGAGCTTGAAGTTGCCCGCCGGTAACTCTTCGACGCCGGTCGGCGGCGGGAACCACGGGCCTTCGTGGCCGATCACGCTCACCGGCACCCCGCGAATCGTCGTGCGGTGCGGGCGCTCGCCGACGACGGTGTAGCCGGCCGCTTCGAGTTCGCCCCGGATGCGGCGCGGCTCGTGGTCGAGGTCGTGGTTGCCCAGCACGGCGTAGCAACCCAGGTTCGCCCGCAGCCGGCCGACGACTTCGCCGACCCAGCCGTGGTGCGCGTCCGAGTCGAGGAAGTCGCCCACCAACAACACGAGGTCGGGCGTCGGCTCCTTCAGGATGTCGTCGATCAGGGCGTCGAAGAACTGCCGGCTCGGCGTGCCGTGGAAGTGGAAGTCCGAGACGACCAGCAGCGTCAGGCCGTCCCACGCCGGGGGTAGGCCCGACGGCCGCAGGGTGAGGGTCGTGAACTCGACCTTGAACACGTCGGAGAACGGCAACATCGGCATCCAGCGCCAGCGGCCGTCGCCCAACGCCGCGCGGCCGAGTCTCGCCCAGTAATCGACGGTCGTCGAGGTCTCGCGCAGCAGTGCGGCCGGCGGTCGGCGCAGTAGGCGATACAGCGTCAGCGCGGGCAAGACGGCGACGCCGAGGGCGAGGCAGACGGCGAGGTACGGCCACAGCGCGGGGTCGGCGCGCAGCCAGACGAGCGCGGGGAAGCCGGCGATGGCGACGCCGCAGAGTAGGCGGAACGGCCGGAGGATCCGCTTCGAGAGCGGTTGCGCGTAGGCGAAGTTGAGGAGGAAGGTCCAGAAGCAGGCGTGGCCGACCCAAGCGAACCCGGCGAGGAGCCACGTCATGCGATTTTGCCCGTCGCCGCGACGCCGTGGAGGGACGGCGGCGGGGTCAGCGGCAACGCCGCAGGGTCGAGGATCGCCTTGAGCAGTTGGTCCTGGCGGAACGGCTTGAACAGCACATGCTCCATGCCGTCGGCGCGGGCCTTGACGATCGAGTGCGCCGAGTCGTAGCCGAAGCCGGTGGTCATGGCGATGCGCACGCCGGGCCGCGCGGCCTTCAGCCGGGTGTAGGTGTCGAAGCCGCCGAGATCGACCGGCTTCGTCTCCATCAGCACCGCGTCGAACGGCACCACTTTCAACAGCGCGATCCCCTCGGCCGCGCTGGCGACGGTCTCGACCTCGGCCCCGAGTTGGGCGATCATCAGGTGGGCCGACTTGCGGGTGCGCTCCTCGGCGTCGAGCACCAGGATGCGCTGGCCGGCGAGCGGGGTCGAGCGGCCGTCGCGCGGGCCGCCTTGCAAGTCGCGCTCGACCTTGCGCAGGCTGTCCTTGACCGCCCGCGCCCCGGCGAGGATGCGGCGCAACTGCTCCGCGGCGGCCGGGTCGGTCGCCTCGAACTGGCCCAGCAGCACGGCGGCACTCGCCAGGATGTTATCGACCGGCAGCGAGATCTCGCGGTTGATCAGGTCCACCGACTGCGCCGCGGTACAGCTCTGCTGGGCGGTCAACAGGTCGAGGGTGTGCAGGGCGGTCGCGATTTCTTTGGAGAAGAGTTCGGTGAACTGCAAGTCGTCGGGGCCGAAGCCGGCGAGCCGCGGGCTTTCGACGTTCAGCGTGCCGACGACCTCGTCGTGGTACTTCAGCGGCACCGTCATCGAGCTGCGCGCCCCGGTCGCCCCTTCGAGGTACAGGGGGTCGCCGGCGGTGTCCATGCAGAGGTAACTTTGGCCCGTCGCGGCGACGTAGCCGGTGACGCCGTTGGAGGTCTCGCGGGCGAAGAGTTCGCGGTGCGCGGCGGTCGAGGTCATGCCGTCTTGCAGCAGCGGCCGGAGTTCACCGCTGCGGCGGTCGAGCAGCCGCACTTCGATGATGTCGTAGTGCAGCAGGTCGCGGATGTACCGCCGCAGGTTCTGCTTCAGCAACTCGACGCGCGTCGGCACGTTCATCTCGGCGAGCTGGTCGGGGTCGAGGTCGGCGAGTTCGCGGCCGGCCTGGTGCAGCGCGTCGAGCTTGCGCTGCTGCTCGACCTCCGGCGTGATGTTGCGCACGATCGCGATCTGCTGGTCGACGTGCCCGGAGCTGTTGGTGACCGGCTGGATCGTCACGTCGAGGTACGGCCGGTCGGCGCTCGCGGGGCGGTAGAGGCGGAAGTTGACCGCGGTGCCGGATCGCGCCACACTCAGCGGGTCGGCGACTTCGGACACCAGGGTGGTCGCGCCGAGGGCCTCCATCATGGTGCGGCCGAGCGCCTCGCCGTGGCAGAAGCGCTGCATCGCCGGGTTGACCCAGGTGATCACGCTGTCGGCGTCGAGGACCGCCGCGCCCTTGTCCATGTAGGCCAGCACGATGGCGTCGCGGCGCTGGGCGGCCAGGACTTGCAGGGCGGTCGCGGCGTCGGTGACGACGCCGTCGAACGGCTCGGCGAGCAGCCGGTCGATGGCGGCGAGGGGGTCGGTCGCGTGGGCGAGGCGCGCGCCGGCGAGCTGCTCCGCGAGGTCCGCGGGCAGCGAACCCAGGGCCAGGATTCGCGGGGGGGTCGGCAAGCCATCGCTCCAGCAATCGTCGTCAGCGTGCGAGTGAGGAATTATAGCCGGAAACGGGCGTCGGCGTGAAGGGGGATTCGCGGCCGGGGGGCGAATCGCGCCGCCCCTTCGGCTTGCGACGGTGATCGATTGAGGCTAGAGGCGGCCCTGATCACGCTTCGTCCGGGGGGAAGGTCATGGCTCGGTTCGCCGGTTCACTCGCCGCCGCGCTCGCACTCGCGGCGGCCGCGGTCGCCCAAACGCCGCCGACGCCGGAGCCGGTCGTCGTGGCCCCGGCCGCCTTCCCCGCCCCCTTGCCGGAGCCGCCCGCCGCCGACCCGTGGCTGACGCCCGCGGCCGCCACCGCGCCGGGCGAGAAGTCGCCACCGGCCGCGCCGCCGGCCCGCAGCTTTGAGGCGGTCTGGAACAACGGCCTGTTCTTCCAGACTAAGGACAAGGAGTTCGTCTTCCACGTCGGCGGGGCCGTGCAGTACGACGGCGCGTGGTACACCGCCCCGGCCGCGCTCGAGAAATTCCCCGGCGGCACCGGCCCCTTCAACGACGGCGTCAACCCGCGCCGCGGCCGCCTCCGCGCCGACGGCACGCTGTACAAGAGCGTCGATTTCGCGATCGAGTACGAGTTCTTCAACGGCGTCGGCCCGGTCGGCGTCCCGGCGACGCCGGCGAACGTCTTCAACACCCCCGGCCCGACCGACGCCTGGGTGACGCTCAAGAACATCCCCGTCGTGGGGAACGTCCGCATCGGCAACCAGAAGGAGCCGTTCAGCCTAGAGCACCTGAACAACTACCGCGCCCTGGAATTCCTCGAGCGCAGTGTGCTCTTCGACGCCTCGCAGGCGACGCGATTCAACAACGGCTTCACGCCGGGCATCAGTGTGTTCCGCACCTGGGCCGACGACCGGATTTACACGGCCGGCGGCTTCTTCAAGAACGAGTCGGACCTGTACGGCTTCGGCGTCGGCGACGGCAACTACGCCACCACCGGCCGCGCCGGGTTCCTGCCGATCTACGACCCCGAGTCGAACGTGTCGGTCTGGCTGGGCGGGGCGATGAGTTACCGCAACCCGGTCAACGGCCAGGTGCGGGTGAACGTCCGCGACAACGTCCGCAACGCCCCGTTCCCGCTACTGAACCTGCTCGCCGACACCGGGGTGATCAACGCGAGTTCGCAGTCGCTGTACAACCTCGAGACCGGCATCGCCGTCGGCCCGGTGACCGTGCAAGCCGAGTACCTGGCGAACCTGGTGCGCAACGCCGGGACCGTCGGCGGCCCGAACGTCGGCACCGCGGTCTTTCAGGGCTTCTACGCCGAGAGCATGGTGTTCCTGACCGGCGAGCGCCGCACCTGGAACCCGAAGGCGGCCGTGTTCAACCGCATCCAACCGCTGACGAGTTTCGGCTTCTCGAGCGACGGCACGCCGACCGGCCTGGGGGCGTTCGAGTTGGCGGCGCGCTACAGCTACCTCGACCTGACCGACAAGACGATCGCCGGCGGCCGCCTGAACAGCGTGACACTGGGCCTGAACTGGTACTTGAACGCGAACGCGAAGTTGCAGTTCAACTACGACTACACCTACCGCGACAACGCCGCCAACCCCTTCGCCAAGGGCGAAATCCACGCCGTCGGCACCCGCATGGCCTTCGACTTCTAACGGGGAGGCTGGGG
>JANXTD010000227.1 GCA_025352585.1 Fimbriiglobus sp. | reverse complement strand
GTTCGATCGCGACATCGGCCCGCTGGATTTGCAGCTTCGCCCGGTCGATGTCGAACTGCAACTCCTCAACGGGGTCAGCAGTTTCAAACCGAAGCGTCGGCAAGTCCGCAACCTTCGCCGCCGGCTTCTCGGCCTTCGCCGCCCCCACGCCGGGGAGCCCCGCGCCCGGCCCCGGACCCTGGCCGACGCCGGTCGTCGCGAGGTAGCCGGTGCCGCCGAGACTCGCCGCCGTCAGGCCCAGGCCGACGGCCCACGCCTTGAGTTTCGCTTGCCACATCATCGCCAGGACTCCTTGCACCAAAGGGGACACGGTGGCCGACGCCGCGCCGAGCGCCGCGGCCGTCAAGGTCGTTTGCACCAGCAGCGCCGGGGAGTCGGGTGCCCGCAGCGCCAGCGCCGCCAGCACCGCGCCGAGTTCGACGCCGCGCCGGCTAAGGCGTTGCCGCAGCAGCTCGCGGCCGGTGGCGAGGCGGCGCTTGACCGTACTCACCGACAGCCCGAGGTCGGCCGCCGCCTCGTCTTGCGTGCGTTCGAGCAGGTAGCACGCCGTCAGCGGGGCGCGGAACTTGGCCGGCAGCCGCACCAACTCCTCGTCAAGTGCCACTAGGGCGTCCCGCAAACTCGGGTCGTCCGGCGGGGCCGGGCGATCGACTTCGGGGAGCGTCCGGCCGCGCTCCCGGCGCAGCCGCGACGCCACCCGCCACGCCGTGCCGTGCAGCCACGCCCCCAGCGACTCCGCCCGATGAACCGACTGCGGCCGCGTGGCGAGGACGAGGAACGTCGCCTGGAAGGCGTCCTCGGCGTCGGCCGGCTCGCGCAGGTGCCGCCGGCAGACGCCCCAGACTAGTCCGCCGTGCCGCCGCACCAGCTCGGTGAACGCCGGCTGGTCCCGCGTCGCGGCGAAGCGCGCGAGCAGTTCGCGGTCGCCGTCCGGCAGTCGGGGGGCGAGTCGGAACAGCGTTTGCCACAAGCCGGTGATCGTCGCCACGGTTCGCCCCCTTTCCACCAACGTAGTGCCGCCGGCTTCGCAAAGCGCTCAGGAATTCCCCGCCCGGCGTGGGCGTCCGTAAGATGCGAGACATCATGCTCAAGGGTTGGCGCTGGCTCCTGCTCGTCGTCGGTCTGCTGGCCCTCGCGCTCGCGCTGAAGGCCGGCCTGGTCGCCTTCGCCGGCTACGTCCTCCTGGGCGTCTACGCCCTGTCGCGCACCCTGGCGAAGCAGTGGACGCAGAACCTCGCCGTCGAGCGCAGCACCGACCGCGCCGCCGACGCCGGGCCGCTACAAGTCGGCGACACGCTCACCGTCACGCTGAAAGTACGCAACACCGGCAAGCTGCCGATCGGCTGGGTGCTCGTCGAGGAGATGCTGCCCGACGTGGCCGTGCGCCGCGGCCGCATCACGGTCAAGGGGCCGCGCATCCAGGTGCTGTTCTTGCGGCCGCTCCAGACGCGCACCGTCAAGCTGAAATTCACCTTCCACGCCCGCGGCTACTACCCCGTCGGCCCGACGCTCGCGGAGACCGGCGACGTGTTCGGCTTCTACCGCCGGCACCGCACGCTGTCGCAGCCGATCTACGTGATGGTACTGCCGGTGATCGTCGCCCTGCCGAGTTACGACTTCGCGTCGAAGCGGCCGATCGGCGAAATCCGCTTGGCCAACCGGCTTTTTGAAGACCCCACCCGCACCGCCGGCGTCCGCCCGTACCAGTTGGGCGACCCGCTGCAACGGGTCCACTGGCGCGCGACCGCCCGCACGGGGGTGCTGCACTCGCGCATCTACGAGCCGACCTCGCTGGCCGGAGCGACGATCCTCATCGACTTCCACAAGGCCGGCTACCCCAAGCGTGGCGAGCCGACGCGCTCCGATCTGGCCGTCACGACGGCGTGCGCGTTGGCCTACGCCGTGAGCCTGCTGAACCAGCAAGTCGGCCTCGCCAGCAACGGCCGCGACGCCGCCGAGCGCGTCCGCACCGAAGCACTCGACGCCCCGGCCGACACGACCGCCGAGCACAGCTTCGAGACGCGGGGGGCGGCGCGCGGCCGCTTCGAGTTGGACGACGACTCGACACGCCTGCGGCCCGTCGTCGTCGCCACCCGCCGCGGCTTCGACCAGTTCCAGCAGATCCGCGAGAGCCTCGCCCGGCTCGAACTGACCGACGGCTCGACCTTCGCGCGGATGCTCCTCGAAGTCGCCCCGCGGCTGCCGAAGGACGCGACGATCGTCGCCGTGCTGCCGGCCGTCAGCGTCGAAACGGCCGTCGCGCTGGGCATGATGCGCCGGCAGGGTTACGCCATCTCCGCGGTGCTGATTGGCCTCGCCGACGACGGTAGCGACGACCGCGCCGTCGCCGTCGGCAGGCTGGTCGCCGAGGGCATCCGCGACGTGCGGCTCGTCGATAGCGCGGCGCTGTTGGAACTGCTAGGTGACCGCGCCGCCGCCGGCATCCCCGCCGACTACGGCTTCCAGACGACCCTCGCCTGAGTAACACTCCGCATGACCCGCCTGCTCGCCTACGCCCAACTCCTGCGGCTGCCGAACGTGTTCACCGTCGTCGCCGACGTGCTCATGGCCGGCCTCGTCGGCGGCGCACTCTTCGACGCGCCGGGCCGCTTCGCGCTCGCGGCCGCGGCGTCGTGCCTGCTCTACCTCGCCGGCATGGCGTCGAACGACATCTTCGACCGCGCCGAGGACGCCAAGGCCCGCCCCTTCCGCCCGATCCCCAGCGGCCGCGTGAGCCTTCGCAACGCCGTCGCGCTCACGATCCTCCTGACGGTCAGCGGCGTGATTTGTGGCGTGCTGGCCGACGGCAATTTGTGGTGGCTCGGCGGCCTGGTCGTGGCGGTCTTCGCCTACAACGCCAGCCTGAAGCACACCGCCGTCGGCCCGATCGCGATGGGGTCGTGCCGGCTGCTGCACCTGCTCTTCGTCTTCTCGCTGACCGAGAACTTCCCCGCCGCCGTCGGCTGGCACGTCGCCGGAATCGTCGGCGTCTACATCGTGGGGGTGACGCTGTTCGCCCGCACGGAGGAGTTCGCCAGCCGGCCGCGCGACCTCGCCGCCGCGTCCGCCGTGATGCTGCTGGCGGTCGGCGCGGTCCTGTTGCTGCCGCTGCACGAACTGCCGAAGCCGGCCGGCCGGGCGCTGCCGTACCTCGTCGTCGTTTACGGGGTCGCGCTGTTCGTCCCGTTGCGAAGTGCGGTCCTCGACCCCCGGCCGACGCTGGTGCAGGCCGGGGTGAAGCGGGCGATCCTGGGTTTGATCGCCCTCGACGCGATTATCGCCACGCACGCCGTCGGCTGGCCGGGGTTGGGAATCCTGGGACTGTACCTGCCCGCGCGGCTGCTCGGCCGCAGGGTCTACTCGACGTGAGCGTCACTTGCTCTTCAACTCGAGGTTGACCGTGTTCTTGCCCTTGGTGACGGTCGCGGTCAGCTTGGAGGTCTCCGGGTTCTCGTACAGTTTGGGCACGTCCACGAACTGCGCGGTGAGTTGGGGCGCGCCACTGACGCCGGGCCGGGCCGGGGCCATCTTGCCGGCCATCGCCATGCCCTTGAGGTGCGACGTCTTCACCGAGATCTTGACGACGCCGACCGGCACGTTCGACACGGCGTACCGCCCGTCGTCGCCGACCATCCCCACGGCACTGTCCGCCGAGACCATGGCCGACTCCGGCACGATTTGGACCATGCCAATTTGCAGGGGCTTGCCGTCGAGCGTCACCAACCCCTCGACCTCGACGCCGGATGTCTGAAATTGGGCGCTGTTGCTAGAGCAGGCGGTCACTCCCGCGAGCAGACAACCCATCGCACCGGCTTTGAGACACTTTTGCACGTACAACCGCATTGGGGCACCATTTCGGTGTTGAGAAGTGATAGGAAGTCGAACCGGGCGGCTTGTTCAGCCGCCCGGTTCCGTGTCGAAGGATTTCGCCGGGCGAGTTACCAGTCGCTGCCGAGGGTTTCGCCGCCGTTGCGGGTCATGGCCGCGCTGTACGTTTGCTGGGAAATGTTCGTATTGATCGAGCGGACGCTGCCGTCGCCGATCAGGGTCAGGCAACCGCCGCTCGAAATGGCCTGCGTCCGCCAGTAGACGGCGTCCTTGGGGGCGGGCTTGTTCTGCGGCACCTCCCACGGCCCCAAGTTGTTGGCCCAGTTCGTGGGGGACGCCGTGGCGATCGCCCCGAACGCCGGGGTTCCTTGCCAGTCGTTAACGTACCCCCAACTGTTGGAGGAGGGTTGGCCGCCGCCGGCGTTGGGGGCCTGCACCGCGGTCGGGGGGGTGGTGCTGCCGTTGCCGCACACAGCGTACTTCTCGGACACGAACATGGTGTTCGACAGCCCGTCGGTGACGCCGGCGATCTTGGTCGCCCCGGCCCCGGCGTTGGCCCAGATGGCCCAGAACGCTGGCGTCTGGTTAGTGCCACCCTGCGACATCGTGCTCGTGAATTGGGCGAACACGTTCCAGTTGGGCGCGTAGCTCGTCTGCGCGACCGCCACCGGGGCACCGCCGTTGACCCAGCCCCAACTCGGCGACAGCAGCGTGTCCGCCTGGGTCGGGTCGGCCGGGGCCCGCAGCACCTTCAGCTTCTGGCCCATGACGATGTCGGTCGGCCCGGTCACGCTGCTGTAGGTGTTCGGCACCGACCCGCTGGCCTTGTAGATGTTGTTCTGCTCGAGGTACGGCAGCAGCGCGTGGTAGAACGTGAAGTCGTAATAGATCGGGTTGCCGGTCGTCGGGGCCAGGGCCGCGTACGGCCCGGTGTACGAGTAGCAGTTGGCCCCGCACCCGCCGCCGATGGCCGTGCTGGCCCACCAACTGGCCGAGATGGGCGGGAACGCACCCATGGCGTCGTGCCCGCCGTGGAGGGCCAGCCCGATCTGCTTCAGGTTGTTTTGCGATTGCGCCCGCGCGGCGGCCTCGCGCACCTTCTGGACGGCCGGCAGTAGCAGGCCAATCAAGATGGCGATAATCGCAATGACCACCAACAACTCAATGAGCGTAAAGGCACCGCGGCCTTGTAGCCGGGTGCGTGAGAGAGGAAGTCGCATGAAACCCTCAAGGAAATAGAGTATGAGAGTCGGAAGATCCGACTATCTCGAAGTGTCGGTCCTGGCTAGGGAGCTAGCGAGAGAGGAGTACGACTCATACATAAATACTTCCCGTGGCCCACTCAGGTCAAGGATGAAATCGGCGATTTTTCGTTTTTAGTGTATTGATGCTATGGCTGATATTAGTCAACGTGACAGATTTGCGGAGATACTGAATCCGTGACCCCCCCCGGTACGAGCGACCGAGTCACGCCGACTGCCGCACCGGGCCGAGGCTCTCCGCGACGGCCTCGACGAGCGAGGCGTGGGCCTCGGGCGGGCAGGGGAAGATCGCCGCGAGGCGCGTCAAGTCGTGGACCAGGTCGGCGGCCGTGCGGTACGGCACCGCCCCCGACGCCGTGTCGGCCATCGGCGTCTCGGGGTCGGCCTCGAGCCGCCGCACGACGGCCCCCAGCGACTCGGGGAAGCCCTTGCCGCGCGCCCGCCGCTTGCCGCCGGGCTGGCCCAACTGCGACCAGCCGTAGGCGACCTGGCCGAGCGCCCGTAGGTCGGCCTCGGGGGTCGGGTCGAGCGCTGCGGCCATCCCCGTGGAGAGCCACATCGGCTCGCCGACGCCGACGACTTTGACCTCGCCGGCCGCCGTCAGCACGAATGACTCCGACGAGATCCGGCCGTGCGTCAGGCCGTGGCGGTGGGCCGCGTCGAGGCCGCGCGCCGCCTCCAGGACGAGTTGCACCCACGCGCCGGGGACCGCCGCCTCGGCCGGCCAGTCGCTCGCCGGCAGGCCGGGGACAAACTCGAGCAGCGCCGCGGGCCGGTTGTGGAGTTCCAGCACTTCGACGGTGCCGGCGAGGTTGGGGTGCGCGGCGTCGCGGGCGGCGGTGAACATCTGGCGGAACTCGTCCGGCCGCACGGCGTCGTCCATCTCCGCCTCGGCCAGGTGCCGCAGCGTGAACAGCCCCCGCGTCGGGCCGCCGGCGCGCTCCGGGTCGTGGACGCGGTAGACGACTTCGCGCGGCGTGACCCGCAGGCGGTCGAGCACCCGCAGCCGGCCGAGCATGAGCGAGCCGAGGTTGCCGGCCTCCATCATGGCGAGCTGGTACAGCGTCACCGCGCCGCCGCCGAGCAGGACGGTCCGCAGCGTGCGGCGCTGCCGGCGGGCCTCGCCCCACAGCGTCGTGAGCGTGTCGGCGTCCACGAGGTCGAGTGCCCGCAGCCGCTCGCCGAGTTGCCGGTCGCCCGGCTCCGGGTCGTCGTGCGGGTCGCGCGATTGCAGCGGCAGGATCGTCGCGGTGCCGTCGTGGCCCGCGGCCCGGCCGGCGACGAGTTCCTTCAACTTGCGGCGGTACCACTCGCGCAAGTCGTTGAGGTGGACTTCGACCTCGCCGCGCTTCTCGGCGACCGCCTCGCGCTCCGCCCGCAGCGCCTCGGCTTGCCGCGCCAGGGCCAGCGTCGATTCGTCCACCTGTCGCGCCACGGCAGCGACTTCAGTGTAGCGGGCCTCGGCCGCCGACTCGCCGCGGGCGACGTGGTGGCGGGCCTCGGCGAGCTTGGCTTGCCACTCCAGCAGTTGCTGGCGGAACTCCGTCACCGCCAGACGGTGCTCGCCGCGGGCCTTTTCGAGCGTCTGCTCGCGGTCGTCGAGTTTGAGCGCCTCGGCGCGCAGCTCGTCGCGCGACTGCCCGGCGTAGGCGTGCAACTCGCTCAGGTGTCCGCGCAACACGTCGCGGGCCGACGTGAGCCGGTCGAGAGCCTGCCGCGCCCGGTCGTGCAGCGCCGGCGACTCGCGCTGGAGGACCTGCATCTCGGCGGTCGCGCGGGCGTGAGACGCCTCGAACTCGACGCGCTCGGCAAGCCAGGCCTGTCGCTCGGTGGCGAGTTCGCGCTTCTGCGCCGCGACGAGCTTGCCGACCTCGCGCAGCCGGGCCGACTGGCGTTCGAGATTCGCTTCGCGCGCCGCCAGGTCTTCGGCCCGGACGCCCAACTCGCCGCTGTTCGACGCCATCAGCCCGCTCAACTGCTCCCGCTCGCCATTGAGCGTGGCGCGGGCGGCGTCGAGTTCGCCGCGCTCGGCGTTGAGGCGTTGACCGGCCTCGTCGAGCGACTTGCCGCGGGCCGCCAACTCCTCGGCGCGGCGGCGCAACTGCTCCTGGAACGTCTGCCGCGCGGCGTCGGCCTCGGCGAGCGCCGCGGCGCGGGCCGCCACCGCCTCCCGGTCGGCGTCTAGCCGCTCCTGGAGCGCCGCGAGTTGCTCGGCCTTCGCCTGCAGCGTCGCCGTCTGCCCGGCGAGTTCGCCCGTGCGGCGGTCCAACTCCTCTTCCTTCGCGTGCCACCGTTGAGCCTCCGCGTCGGCTTCTGCCGGCGGGGGCGACTCGTCGCGCTGGCGCTCCAAGGCGGCGTTGACCACGGCGAGCGTCGCCTGCTGGGCGTCGAGTTTGGCGGCGCGCTCGGCCAGGGTCGCGCTCAGGGCGTCGAGTTCGGCGGCGTGGGCCGCGTGCCGGTCGGCGTCGTGGGAGAGTCGGCCCTGCTCCGCGGCCGCGAGGTCGAGTTGCTCGCGGAACTCCTGCGAGTCGCGCGCCAGCCGCGCGGCCCGGTCGTCCACCTCGGCGGCGACGCGGTCCTGCTCGCGCTGCCGCTCCTCGAAGGCCGCGTGCTTCTGCGCGAGTTCGTCGCGCCGCTCCTGGTACTGCTCGACGAGTTGCGCCCGCAGCTTCGTCAACTCGTCGCGGAAGCGTTCCAACTCCGCCTCGCGCGCCGACAGGTCGGCGGCGTGGCCGTCGTCGGCCGGCGGTCGCGCGGCCTCGGCCTCCATCTCCTGCCGGCGGCGGTACCACAAGACGCGGTCTTGCTCCAACTCGCGGGCCTGCGCCGCCAGGTCGTCCCGCTCGCGTTGCAGTTGCTCGCGGGCCTGGGCGACTTCCTCGAGTTGCGCCGTCGCGTCGGGGCCGTAGGTCGGCGGCGGCTCGGGGTGCGGCGTCGGGGCGTGGGGGTCGGGTCGCGGCGGCCTCACACCGGCGTGGGGGTCGGGTCCGGGCGTGCCGAGGTCGGGGTGCAGGTAGACGCCGGCGAGGTGGACCGTCACGTCGAGCGGGCCGACGGCCACGCGGTCGCCGTGGCCCAGCCGCGTCGGCGTGTCGAGCGCCAGGAAGCGGTCGTTCCACAACACGGGGTAGGCCGGGTCGAGCCGACGCGCGAACAAAGCATCCGCGGTGCGCGCGACAGTGCAGACGCGGGCCGGGGTGTCCGCGCCGGGCAGCCGCACGTCGCAGTCGGCCGCCGCGCCGACGGTGAACTCGGCCCCCTCCAACTCGTAGCGGACCGGCCGGCCGGTGCCGAGGCGCACTTCGAGCGCTACCAGGCCGGGCGCGCCAGGTCCAGGTGGGCCGGGGTCGGCGAGGCGGTGCAGTCGCGGCGTGAGGTACGGTGGCGTCATGGTCCCGTGGCGTCTTGCCGGCAGTGGTCCGAGCGGGGGCCAGTCCGTGGCCGCGGGCGTCGCCGCCGATCAGACACCATTCCGCCGATCCCCGCAAGCCCGACTCGGCCGGCGACAGGGCGGGACACGCGGACGGAATTCCCCGGCGACGCGGCAATTCTTACCGCCCCCGCCCGCCCAACCGGTGCGGCGTGCGCGGCCGGGGAGTTTGGGTCGCCGCCGCGTCGGTCGAGTTTGCCGCCGCCCGCGGACTTCGCCCTCGGCACGCCGGGTGCATCACGTTACCCCGAACGGACGCACCCCACCTGCCGAGGACGCCGACATGACCGCCATCCAAACGCCGCCGCTCCACGCCGCCCGCCCGTCCCCGAAGGCGGTCGCCCGGCCGGTGCAACAACTCCTCCTCGAAATCGCCTACCGCCTGCACGCGACCCGGACGGTCGGACCGGCCCCGGCGCGTCGCCCGCGCTAGGGAACCCACCCGTAAAACCGGCCGCCCCGGTCGGACCGACCTACTTCGCACCCTCGGCCTTCGGGACGAACTTCATCTCGCCGAGCCACGCCATCGACTGCGCCTGCCAGGCGTCCCACATCGGCCCCTTGTACCCGTCCAGCCCGTGCCCGCCGGACGGCAATTCGAGGTACTTCGCCGGGACTTTGTGGGCCAGCAGGGCGTCGGCGAACGCCTTGCTGTTCTCCGGCACGACCGCCCTGTCGTTGAGCGCGTGGGCCAGGAACGCGGGCGGGGTCCGGTCCGTCACCTGCAACTCGTTCGAGAACAGCGTCACGAGCTTGGCGTCGGGCTTCGCCCCGAGCAGGTTGCTCCGGGAACCGCCGTGGGTTGTTGTCCCCATCGTGATCACAGGGTAGACAAGGACCATGAAGTCCGGGCGGCAACTCTGCCGGGCGGCGGGGTCGGTCGCGTCGGGGTCGCCGGCGTCGAAGTGCGTCCCGGCGGTCGAGGCCAGGTGCCCGCCGGCCGAGAAGCCGACGACGCCGACCTTCGCCGGGTCGAGGCCCCACGCCTTGGCGTGGACGCGGACGGTGCGGATCGCCCGCTGCGCGTCGAGCAGCGGCACGAACGGCCGGCCCTTCGGCAACCGGTACTCGAGCACCACCCCGGTGACGCCGTGGCCATTCAGCCAGGCCGCGATGCCGTGGCCCTCGGCCCCGGTCGCTAGCCCGCCGTAACCGCCGCCGGGGCAGATGACCGCGGCGGCCCCGTTCGGCTTCTCGGGCTTGTGGACGGTGACCCACGCCTCCGCCTTCTCGAAGGTGCCGTCGCCGTTCGGGGCGTGCCCGTCCCAGAGCTTCAGGCGCTCGGGTGCGACCTTCTTGGGCGGGTCGGCGGCCCACGTCGCCGTGACGGCGACCAGGAAGAGACCGACAACCAGGGGTAGTCGCGTGGCGGGCATCGGGTCACTCCGTCGGGGTGGGGGCGGGTCGTGGGGCGGCGAGGTCAAGGAAGACGACGTGGGACGGGTTGCCGACGGGGGCGTAGTGGCCCGTGAACGCCAGGCCGCCGGTCGCGCCATCGACGCGGAACACGGTGAGGTTGTCGCCGCGTTGGTTGCAGCAGGTCAGGAACTTGCCGGTCGGGTCGAACGCGAAACTCCGCGGGTAGTTGCCGCGGGTCCACTCGTCCCCGGCGTGGGTCAGGGTTCCCTTCGGTCCGACGGCGAAGATGCCGATGCTGTCGTGCAGTCGGTTGCCGACGTAGACGAACTTGCCGTCCGCCGAGACGAGGAGTTCGGAGCAGAAGTTGCTGCCCGCGAACCCCGGCGGCAGGGTCGAAACCGTCTGCCGGGCGGCGAGCTTGCCCGCGTCGGGCTCGTAGTCGAACAGCACGACCGTCGAGGCTTCCTCCTGCACGGAGTACAGCCATTTGCCGTTCGGGTGGAAGTGAACGTGGCGGGGTCCGTCGCCCGGCGGCAACGCGACGCCGGCCGGGTCGTTCGCGGTCAAGACGCCCTTGGTCGCGTCGAACTTCCAGACGAAAATTCTGTCCAGCCCGAGATCGACGTGCAGGACGAACCGACCGGCCGGGTCGGACTGGATCATGTGGGCGTGCGTCCGGTCGTGGCCGCTGAACGCGAAGCTGCCGCGCGGGGCGTTGGCCGACTTCGCCGGCCCGACCTTCCCGCCGGCGACCTTCACGTCCGTCGGCTCGCCGAGGTCACCGTTCGCTGACACCGGCAGCACCGCGACCGAGCCGCCAAAGTAGTTGGCCACGAACAGGAACTGGCCCGACGGGTGCAGGCTGACGTAGGTCGGCCCCGCCCCGCCCGATCGGACCGTGTTGAGCGTCTTCAACTTGCCGTCCGCCCGGTCGATGGCGAAGGCGCTGACCGTGCCCTCCTTGCCGGGGCCGACGCGGTCGGTCTCGTTGGCGGAGTACAGCCGGGTGCCGGCGGCGTTCAGCGCCAGGCAACTCGGGCTGACGCCCGACTCGTGGACCCCGGCGGCGGTGAGTGCCCCGGTGGCGCGGTCCACCTCGAGCAGGTGGATCCCGCGGCCGTTGCCGGGCGGCAGATCGACCTGCGTCGGCAGGGTGTCCCGCAGCGGCGAGCTAAAAGTGCCGACGTACGCCAGCAACTTCCCTCCCGCCGGCTGGGGTTGCGCGCTCAGCAAGGCCGCCGTCCCGACTAGGGCGACCGAGGACTGGACGAACGCGCGGCGAGTCGGGTCGGGTCGATTCATGGGTCGTCCTACCGGTGAGTTCTACGGTGCGAGTCGGACGCTCAGTGTGGTCGGTTCGGTCGTGACCTTCAGGCCGGGGATCGTGACGCAACCCAGGGCGTCCGCCGTGACGCTGCCCTTCGCGGTGCCGAACGCCCAGGCCACCGCCGCGCCGGGGGCGACGCGCAGTTTCTGAGCCCGCCGCACGCTGACGTCCGCGGTCGCCTCGGTCGGGACGGCGAAGGATGTCGTCAGGTCCGACGCCTTGACCAGGAACAGTTTCATCTCGAGCGCCGTCGGCGTGTCGGACGCGGTCGCCCAGCGGAAGAAGGCGTTGACCTGGCCCGCCTTCTTGTCGGCGGGCCGGTCCGGCCAGGGCAGCGTGTCGTCGCTCGAGGCGTGGGTGAACACCGCGTACGGCTCGTTCCGCTTGACGGCGAGCCAGTCGAACGAGTTGATCAGGTCGTTGACCTTGAGGATTTGGGCGTGGTTGTTGGCGTGCCCGAACGGCCCCCAATACATGATCAGCGGGTACTTGCGGTCGCCCATCGCCTTGGCGAACGTGTCGTGGCCCTTCGACCAACTGTCGTTCGGGGCGGAGTAGTCGATCACGACCGGCGGGTCGGGGTACGTCACACCCGCCGGGGCGGACTTCGCGCCGAAGGCCATCCGGCTCGAGACGTGTTCGACCCCGGCCGGGACGTTCGCCTTGACCGCGGCGAACAGGTCGCCGTGGCGGACGCCGATGCCCAATGCCCCGCTGCCGCCCATCGAGTTGCCGCACAGGTAAACGCGCTCGGCGTCGAGGCCGTACTCCTCGACGACCCACTTCACCGTGTCGATCACTCGCTTTTCCGTCGGGCAAAGCTCGGGGCCTTTGAATTTCTCGATCCCCCACCACCAGTCGCCCTTGTTGGCCCGGCAGTCGAGGTACAGGGCGGTGAAGTCCGGCGGGGCGTGGTAGATGTCGTGGTTGCCGACCTTGGCGGTGCAGGCGAGGGCGGAGTGGACGTCGTGCCCGGCGGAGTGCAGCACGACGTAGAGCGGCGTGCGGGCCTTGGCGACCCTCGGGTGCAGGACCAGGAACGTGTCCCGCTGCGGCGCGGCGTAGCCCCACTCCTTGCGGACGCCGTGCTGGAGGGTGTCGAGCTTCCGCCCGGTGAACTCGCCCTCCTTGATTTTGGCCGGCGGCCAGTTCGCGTCCTGGGCGGGGGCCGACGCCAGACTGAGCCACGCCGCGAGGAAGAACGACGTGATTCGGAGGAGTGGTTTCATCGGATCTCTTGGGGCGGGAGGGGAGGGGGCGCGATTTCGCCGTCACCGGACATCGACACCGCGCTGCTTGAGGAGGGCGGCGAGTTTCGCCCGGTCGGTCTTGGTCGGGTCGATCAGGGCGGTGACGCGGCCGTCCTTGAAGCTCACCGTCGCCTGCTCGACGCCCTCGACCTTCGCGATGACCTCGTACACCCCGAGGCTACAGGCCTTGCAGTCGAGTCCGGCGACGGGAATCTCGACGCGAGTCAACTTGTCCCGCGGGGTCGCCGATGCCGCCCGGACGCCGAAGGCGTTGCGCGAGAGCTGGCCGACGCGCTCGTTGATTCGGGCGATCATGTCCGCCGGCTTCGCCTTGCCCAAGAGCTTGTCGGCGTCGAAGGCCAGTTCCGCCTCGGCGCGGTCGAAATCGACGCCGACGAGTTTGACCTCGGGCCAGCCGGCGAAGACCTCGCGCAAGTCCGTCTCGCGGTCCGGCGAGAACAGCCCCGTGACGCTGACTTTCATCGTCACCGGTGTGCCTGCCACTAGTGTCGCCACGAGGCACGCCGCCCAACTCCACGGAATCATGACGCCGCTCCTACTTAGTAGACTCGCTGCACTATAGGGGTCGAAAGCTGTAGAACGTGGGGATGACACCTTCTGCCCGTCTCCTGAAGCAGCCCGAGACGTTCCGCCGACTGACCGGGTTGACCCCGGTCGCGTTCGACCGGCTGTTGGCCGAGGTGACGGTCGCGTGGGCGGCGGCCCAGGCCCGGCGCGGCCAGCGCAAGGGGCGGAAGCGGCGGGTCGGGGCGGGTCCCCCGTTCGCCCTGGCCCTGGCCGACCAACTCCTGATGCTGCTGATCTACTACCGGACCTACGTCCCGCACGCCTTCCTCGGCTTCCTGTTCGGCGTCGACGACAGCACTGTCTGCCGGACCAACCGCCGGATCGAGCCGCTGTTGGCGGGCGTCTTCCGCATCCCCGAGCGGAAGGTCGAGCTGTCCCGGGACGAGGTCCGGGAGCTGTTCTTCGACGCCACCGAGCGGCCGACGAACCGCCCGGCGCGGGGCCAGAAGGCCTTCTACTCGGGGAAGAAGAAGCGGCACACGATCAAGCACCAGGTCGTGGTGGTCCGGAAGAAGAAGAAGCCGGGTCGGGGGCGGAAGCCGCGTCGGTTGCGGATCGCGTGCGTGTCGAAGTCGTTCGCCGGCTCGACGCAC
>JANXTD010000220.1 GCA_025352585.1 Fimbriiglobus sp. | reverse complement strand
ACGGGCTACTACGCCCAGCAGGTGCGGCGGGACACCGTGCCCGGCGTCAAGAGCGGCGTGGGCGGCACCCGGCCGGAGTGGGCACCGCTGCTGCCCGAGCTGCTCAAGACGTTCGGCTACCGGGCCTACCACTCCGGCAAGTGGCACGTCGATGGCACGCCGCTGGCCAACGGCTTCGAGCACTCGTACCGCCTCGACGACTACGACCGCCACTTCGCGCCGAAGTCGCACAGCGAGGACGGCAAGCCGCTGCCGGCGGTGGACCCGAAGTCGGGCTACTACTCCAGCACCGCCATCGCCGACCACGCCATCAAGTGTCTCAAGGAGCACGCCGCGAAGCACCCCGACGCGCCGTTCCTGGAGTTCCTGGCGTTCACCGCGCCGCACTTCCCCGTCCAGGCGTCGGCGGCCGACATCGCCCCGTACCGCACGACCTACCTCGCCGGCTGGGACGCCCTGCGCGACGCGCGCTGGAAGCGGATGCAGGCGCTCAAGATCGGCGGCACGGCGCTCGCGCCGGTCGAGCGCGACCTCGGCCCGCCGTACCCGATCCCGGAGGCGCTGAAGAAACTCGGGCCGAACGAGGTGAACCGGCCGCTGGCGTGGGCCGACCTGACGCCGGCGCAGCGGGAATTCCAGGCCGGCAAGATGTCCGTCCACGCCGCGATGGTCAGCCGCCTCGACGCCGAGGTCGGCCGGGTGGTCGCCCAACTGCGTTCGATGGGGGCACTCGACAACACGCTGATCCTGTTCCTGTCGGACAACGGGGCGAGTGCGGAGATGATGGTCCGCGGCGACGGCCACGACCAACACGCCGAGTGCGGCACCGGGGCGACGTTCCTGAGCATCGGGCCGGGCTGGTCGAGCCTCGCCAACACGCCGTTCCGCCGGCACAAGACCTGGGTCCACGAGGGCGGCATCTCGACCCCGCTGGTGGCCCACTGGCCGGCCGGCATGGCGGCGCGGGGCCAACTCCGCGCGACGCCGGGGCACGTCATCGACCTGGTGCCGACGATCCTCGAAGTCGCCGGCGGTCGGGCCCCCGCGGTCTTCGCCGGCCAGCCGGTGCCGCCGCCGCCCGGCAAGAGCCTGGTCCCCGCCTTCGCCAAGGACGTGACCGTGCCGCGTGAGTCGCTGTGGTGGATGCACGAGGGCAACCGGGCCTTGCGCGTCGGCGACTGGAAGATCGTCGCGGCCGGCACGGCCAGCCCGTGGGAGTTGTACGACGTGAGCGGCGACCGCTCCGAGTCGCGGAACCTGGCGGCCGAGAAGCCGGAGAAGGTGCGCGAGCTGGCGGCACTATGGGCCAAGCAACTCGCCGAGTTCACGGCGCTCGCGGCGGCGAAGTAGCCGCCGCGGCTTTCGGTTCGAGGGGTTCCGCGATGGGCGAGTGGCTGTCAGCCGTGGCGACCCACCCCGTGACGCTGATCGCGGTCGGCAGCGCCGTCGGCGGCAACTTGCGCTACTGGCTCGGCCGCTGGATCGACGCCCAGGCGTGGCCGGGCGGGCTGCCGTGGGGCACGCTGGTCGTCAACATCAGCGGCTCGTTCCTGGTGGGCTTCTTCGCCGTCGCGTTCCTGGAGCGCGTGGCCCCGGCGTGCCGCGAGGCGTACCTGCTGCTGGGCACCGGCTTCTGCGGCGGCTACACGACCTTCTCGACGTTCGAGTGGGAGACGTACAAGCTCGTGCGCGAGGGCCACTACCCGGCGGCGCTGGGCAACGTCGGCGCGAGTTGCGTCGTCGGCTTCGCGGCGGTCGCGGCCGGGACGCTGCTGGCGAACCAACTCTTCGGCAAGCGCTAACGGGGTGGGACTTCGGCGAGAGGCGGCAGCGGCGCGGGCGGGCGTCCGGCGGGCCGCGGCGGCCGGCTCAGCGCGCCGACGGTCGCCGCCGCGAGGGCGAGCGCGAAAGCCACCACGGCGAGGGCGACCCGCGCCCGGCTCCGCCGGCCGCGGCGCGGGGCGAGCAGGCGGGCGGCCGCGATCTCGGCGCGCGACACGACGACCGTCGGCGACGCGGTCGCGAAGTCGAAGTCGAAGTCGGCCGCCGCCGGCGGGGGCGAGCCGACCGGCGGCAGGGCCTTGGCGAGGCGCGTCAGGCAGAAGGGGATGATGTCGGTCTTCGAGGCCGCCGACTCGTCGAGGGTGCCGGCCGTCTCGAGGCCGCGCTCGTCGCCAAACGCCTGGCGGCGCGGCGCGCGGGCGTCGGGCGCGGGGTGGCGGCCGGCGAAGAGCTTGACGAGGAACTCCGGCCCCGCCGTCGCGAACGGGGCCAGCGCCGCCGCCGCCGCCGCCGCCGTCGGGTAGCGGTCCCCCGGGCGGCGCGCGAGTAACGTGTGGACCGCGTCGGCGAGGCCCGCGGGCAGGTCGGGCCGCAGCCGGTCGATGCGCTCCGGGTCGCGCACCTGCTTCGCCACCAGCTTGCTCACCGGCGAGCCGTCGGGGAACGGCGGCGCACCCGACAGCAGGTAGTACAGGGTGCCGCCGAGGGCGTACAGGTCGGCGCGGGCGTCCACCCCAGAGCTATCGACGGCCTGCTCCGGGGCGAGGTAGTCGGCCGTGCCGAGGATCGTCCGCGCCCCGGCGACGAGCGTCAGGCCGGCCACGCCGTCGATCAGCACGATGCCGAGGTCGAGCAGCTTGCACTCGCCGGCGCGGTCGAGCAGCACGTTGGCCGGCTTCACGTCGCGGTGGACCAGCCCGGCGTCGGCGGCGCACTGCAGCGCGAGCGCGACCTGGTGGCCGACGCGGGCCGCCCACCCGGCCGCGAAGGTGCCGTGCCGCGCGACGGCGGCTTGCAGGCTCACGCCATCGACGTGCTCCATGACCAGGTAGGGCGGCCTGGCCTCGGTGTCGAGGTCCAGCACGCGGACGATGTTGGGGTGCGCCAGCGCCGCGGCGGCCTGGGCCTCCCGCGCGAAGCGGGCGCGGGCGGTGGCGTCGTCGGCGAGTTCGGCGGCGAGGAGCTTGACGGCCACGGCCCGGCCGGTGGTGGCGTGCTCGGCGAGGAAGACCTGGCCCATGCCGCCGCCGCCGAGGCGGTCGAGCAGCCGGTACGGCCCCGCCACGAAGCCGCGCCAGCGGCCCATCGCGAGCTGCTCCGCCTGGAACGCCGTGCAGGTGCCGTCGGTCACGAGCCGGTCGAGGAGGTCGTCGGGCCGGGAGGCGTCGTGGCCGGCCAGCGCCGCCTGGAGGCGCGGCTCCGCCACGAGCCGGCTGGCGCGGATCACCTCGACCATCGCCAGGAGTGTGGAGGGCTTCGGCATGGTCGCCGGGCGGCTCGGGGGTACGGGCGGACGCCACACCCAGAGTGTAGGACAACTTCGGCGGCGCGGGGGCGGTGTCGGAATCGGCGCGGGGATTTCCCGGAATTCCCCGACGCCGCGCCGAAAGCCGGTTCGGCGTGTCCTACGGTTCCGGGTGCCGCCGGTCCGCCCAGGGCCTGCCTGGGGGCCGACCGCCGTTCCTTCCTCCGCCGAGGGCCGCCATGATCCGCGTCACCACCCCCGCGAGCCGCGAGCGCGGCGGGGCCGCCTCCGTCGAGTTCGCGGTCTGCATGGTCTGGGTGCTGTTCCCTCTGATGGTCGGCCTCTGGGAGGCCGGCCGCGCGGTGCAGATCCAGCAGATGGTCTCGACCGCCGCCCGCGAGGGGGCGCGGCTGGCCGCGCAGGGCCGCACCGTCACGAGCGCCGGCGTCCAGACCGACATCAAGACGGCCATCCTGCCGGCGGCGAACACGACCAACCAGCCCAACGTCAAGGCCGCGGTGATGCAGTCGCTGGCCGGCTCCGGGCTGGCCGGCCTCCGCTGGGCCGACGTGGACGTCTTCTTCACCTTCACCGACGGCACGACCAGCAACACCGACCCGTACCAGGGCACCAAGAACCAGGGCTTCACCGTGCAAGTGGTCGTGAAGTACGACGGCAAGGTCCGGTGGCGTCAGGACCCCAACATCTCCGGCCTGGCGATCACCTCGCTCCAGAGCACCACCAAGTGGCAGATGCTCGTGGACGACCCGTTCGTCATCAACACCGCCCTGCCGCCCTGGTGACCGCCCGCCCCCGGCGAGCCCGAGAGCCTGACCGCACCCCCGCCCCGTGGAGTCCCGCCGATGCGCCCCGCCCGCCCAGCCTTGAGTGCCCCCCGCACCCCCGCCCGCCGGCGCGGCGCGACGATGGTCGAGTTCGCGCTGGTGATGCCGGTGTTCCTGATGTTCCTCTTCGGCCTCTTCGAGTACGCGCGCTACCTGATGATGCACCAGCTCCTGCACAACGCGGCGCGCGACGCGGCCCGCTGGGGCGTGGTGCGCAGCAGTTCGCCGCCGGCCGTGGCCCCGACGGCCTACACGGCCGGCGACCCGCGGCAGTCGTTCGAGGCCGCCTACAGCGCCGGCCGGCCCATGTACAAGGTGCCCTTCATCGAGGACCGGTTCCTCCAGCAGGCGGTCGGCACCGAGCGCAACCTCGTGAACATGTATATTCGGGTCTACACGGTCGATAACACGACACTCTACAGCGACCCGCCGGTCATCCAGCCGGCCCCGCCGCCGGCGGCGTCGGTCGGGGTGCCGGCGTGGAACCAGGGCGGCTTCTCGGACCGGCTCGCGGTCCAGGTGGTCGGCCAGTACACTACGTTCCTGCCGGTCTTCGGCCTGTCGAAGAGCGTCAACGTCAACATCATCGCCATGATGGGCTTCGAGGGCTGACCCGCCCGCCGGCCCCTCGTGTTTCGCGTCGGTTTCGTCATTCCCCCGGAGTCCCCCGCCATGCGCCCCCTGCCCCGACACCGCCGCCGGCGAGGCAGCATCCTGCCGATCGTGGCGATGCTGATGCCGATTCTGTGCTCGCTCACCGCGATGGCCCTCGACCTGGGTATCCTGGCGGTGTCGCGGACCAACTGCCAGAGCGCGGCCGACTCCGCCGCGCTGGTCGCGACGCGGACGCTGAACCCGGACGTCGCGAACGGCAACCAGGCCGCCGCCAACGCCGCCGCGGTCCAGGACGTGACGGACAACAAGCTGGCGACGCGGCCCGGCTTCCCCAACTCGACGACGGTCGAGTTCGGCCTGTACAAGTATTACGACACCACGACGACGCCAGCGTACAACCCGCCGCAGTTCCTGGTCAAGCCGGGCGACTGGTACGCGGCCGGCGCGGCGCTCCCGGCGGGGGAGAAGTCGTGGACGGCGAGCCGCGTCACGGTCAAGGCCAACCAGGTCAGCCTGTTCAGCTCGGCGATGGGCGTGACCAACTTGAACAGCTACGCCTACGCCATCGCGGTCTACCGGCCGCGCGACATCGCCATGACGCTCGACATGACCGGCTCGATGAAGT
>JANXTD010000212.1 GCA_025352585.1 Fimbriiglobus sp. | reverse complement strand
CCCTCGACGACGCCGTTGACCAGCACCAGCAGATCCTTCTCGAGCAGGATCGCGTCGGCCGACTCCTTGGCGACATCGACCGCGGTGTCCACCGAGACGCCCACGTCGGCGGCGCGCAGGGCGGGCGCGTCGTTGATGCCGTCGCCCAAGAAGCCGACGACGTGGCCGGCCCCTTGCAGCGCGTGGATGACCCGCTTCTTGTGCGCCGGCGACAGCCGGGCGAACAGCGTCGTTTCGGCGGCGGCGACCGCGAGTTGGGCGTCGGTCATCGCCTCCACCTGGCCGCCGACGAGCACGCGGTCGGTCGGGATGCCGACCTCGCGGCAGATCTTGCGGCTGACGAGTTCGTTGTCCCCGGTCAGGACTTTGACCGCCACCCCGGCCTCGCGCAGCGCGGCAATCGCCTGGTGGGCGGTCTCCTTGGGCGGGTCGAGGAAGGCGACGTAGCCGCGCAGCGTTAGCCCGCACTCGTCGGCCTTCGAGTACGCCGGCTTGGGGTCGAAGTCGCGGTACGCAACCGCCAGGACGCGGAAGCCGTCGGCGCTGAGCCGGTCGAACTCCTCCTTCAAGTCGGTCATCATCATCGGGTCGGCGGGGCAGACCTCGCCGCCGAGTTCGTAGTGCGTGCAGTGGGCGTAGACCGCCTCGGGTGCCCCCTTGCAGACGAGCCGGTCCCGGCCGGCCGGCGTCTTGACGACGACCGACATCATCCGCCGGGCGAAGTCGAACGGCACCTCGTCCACCTTGGCGTACTCGGCGAACGTCGGGTGCTCGTGGGCCAGCACCGCGCGGTCCATCAGGTTCTTCAGCCCCGTCTGGAAGTGGCTGTTGAGGAAGGCGAGTTCGAGCACGCCGTCGTCCTGCTCGAGCGCCACGTCGCAGTACTTTTCGAGCACGACGCGGTCCTGGGTCAGCGTCCCGGTCTTGTCGGTGCAGAGCACGTCCATCGCGCCGAGGTTCTGGATCGCGGTCAGCCGCTTGACGATGACCTTCTGGCGCGACATCGCTAGCGCCCCCTTCGACAGGCAGACGGCGACGATCATCGGCAGCATCTCCGGCGTCATGCCGACGGCGACGGCCATCGCGAAGAAGAACGCCCCGGCCCAATCGCCCTTCGTCACGCCGTTGATGACGAACACCAGCGGGGCCATGACGGCGATGAAGCCGATCATCAGCCAGGTGAAGCGGGCGACGCCGCGGTCGAAGCTGGTCGGCCCCTGCGCCTCGACCAGCGACGCCGAGACGCCGCCGAGGAACGTCGCCAGGCCGGTCGCCACGACGACGGCCGTGGCGGTGCCGCTTTCCACACTCGTGCCGAGGTAGCAGACGTTGGTGAGTTCGAGCGGCGACCGGCCGGCGGCGGCTTCGCGGGCGGCGAACTTCTCGACGGGGAACGACTCGCCGGTCAGGCTGGCTTGCGTCAGGAACAGGTCCTTGCACGAGAGCAGCCGCACGTCGGCGGGGGTCATGTCGCCGGCGGCGAGGCGGACCACGTCGCCGGGCACGACCTCCGCGAGCGGCACCTCGACCGCCACGCCGCCACGCATCACGGTGGCCGAGACGGTGATCATCGACCGCAGGCTCGCGGCAGCGGAGTCGGCCCGCGCCTCCTGCACGAAGCGCACCGCGACGCCGATCACGACCATCAGCAGGATGACGACCCCGGCCCGCGCGTCGCCGGTGAGGAACGACGAGGCCGAGAGGACGACGAGCAGGATCACGAGCGGGTTGACCAGCGCCTTGCGCAACAGCCGCAGGCGGGGGTAGCGGGCGTCCTGGGCGGCGACGTTCGGCCCGTACTGGCGCAAGCGGCGTGCCGCCTCGTCGGCCGAAAGCCCCTCGGGGGACGTGCCGAGCTTCGTCAGCACGGCGTCGCCCTCGGCCGCGGACGCCTCGACGACGAGGGGCGAGGCCGTTGGGGGCGAGTGGGGCAAGAGGTTACTCGATTCCGTCGGGGGGGTGTCTGCGACGGCTCGACCGCGGGCCGGCGTGTTACCGGTTCAGGTACGAGCCGTACTTGCACGGGGTCGTGTCGCCGAAGCCGCCGGCCGAGCCGTTGCCGCAGCCGCCGGTGCCGCCGCCGCACTTGTTGCCGGGGTTGAAGAACTGGTTGCAGCCGCCGAACAGGAAGGTCCGCTCCGAGGCGAACGAGCCGCAGCCGGGGTTGTTGGCGCAGCCGCGGCCGATGGTCAGCGGGCTGTTGCCGATGCGCGTCGCCAGGCCGGACAGCGGGCCGGCCGAGGCCACGCCGCCGCCGCAGGTCGAGCAGCCGCCGCCGGCCTCGGCGACCGGCACGTTCATCGACACGGTCGAGACCGTCTGGCGCGGGAAGGCGGGCGGGCCGAGCGGGGCCGGCGACCACGGGGACTGCGCCGCGGCCGCGCCGACGGCCGCCGCCACGCCGAGCAGGGCCAAGAAGAGTTGACGCACGGGGGGATTCCTTTCGCGAGTGTCTGCGGTAAGACCGCCCGCGGGCCGGGCGAGTCGTCTGCGTCACTCATCGGGAAGCCCCGCGGCGGGCCATCGCCGATTCGGGCCGCGCGCCGGGCGATGGGCCGGCGGGCGGTTGGGGTCGGCGCGGCTGACGCAACTTTAACGGTTGAAGCGGCTCAGCAGGCCGGCGTAGTCGGCCCCGCGGTCGCGCCACGCGCCGGCGCGGACCATGAAGCGGTTGGGCCAGTTGACGAGGTTCAGGTGGTCGGCCCGCCAGACCTCGCGGCGCTCGCCCCACGCCGCCGACGCCACCGACACCACGCCGTCGTTCGGGCCTTCCCTGCGGCCGACGATCTTCGAGGAGAACCGCCACTCGACGCCGAGCCACGGCGTCGAGCACTCCCCGGCGACCGACGCGGTCCGCACGCCGGGCACGTCGGGCGTCGCCTCGTTGAAGCGGGCACACGCCTCGGTGGTCAGGTCGAAGAAGGCGTCGTCGGGCAAGCCCAGCGAGCGGAACACCGGGCGGGCCAGCCGGGCGAAGCGGGTCACGGCCCAGTCGGCGAAGCTCGTCCCGGCGTGCGGCGTCCCCACCGTCGTGAGCGACAGCGCCTGCGTGCCGAAGCCGAGCCGGCTGACGAGGTAGCGCGCGTCGAGGCCGCCGAGGCTGTGGCCGATGAGATGCACCGGCCGAGCGCCGAAGCGTGCGCGGATGGCGTGCAGCAGTTCGACCGCCCGCACCGCGATCGACGCCGTCGGGCTGACGCGCGGCACGAACACCGCGTGGCCGGCGGCGGCGAGGTGCGCGGCGACGCCGGGGAAGTGGCCCTTGGCCGGGCGGCGGCGGGCGAACAGCCGCTCGAAGCCGCACAGGCCGTGGACGAGGACCACCGCCGGCGTGTCCGTCGGGTCGATCGAGTCAGTCAACGGGGGCATCCTTCGCCAGGGGCCGCCAGCCTTGGCCGGTGCGGGTCAGTCGCTACGATAACGGCATCGCCGCCGGGGGCGTCTACGCCTCCCCTTCTTACCCCCTTCACGAGAACCACGCAATGGCCCTCGCCGCAGTTCAGCCCGGAAGCACGCGCGTCGGCTGGGTCGGCACCGGCGTGATGGGCCGGTGGATGTGCCAGCACGCGATGGCCCAAGGCTACGCCGCGACGGTGTTCAACCGCTCGCCGGAGAAGGCCCAGCCGCTCGTCGAACTCGGCGCGACGCTGGCCAAGTCGCCGCGCGAAGTCGCCGCGGCGAGCGACGTGATCTTCGCCATCGTCGGCTTCCCGCGCGACGTGCGCGAAGTCGTCCTCGGCCCCGACGGCGTCCTGGCCGGGGCGAAGCCGGGCGCGGTCTTCGTGGACATGACGACCAACGAGCCGGGCATGGCGCTCGAGATCGCCGCCGCCGCGAAGTCGAAGGGCGTGCGGACGCTCGACGCCCCCGTCACCGGCGGCGACGTGGGCGCGAAGGCCGGCACGCTGAGCGTCATGGTCGGCGGCGACGACGAGGTCTTCGCGGCAATCCGCCCGCTCTTCGGCGCGATGGGCAAGACCGTGATCCACCACGGCCCCGACGGCGCGGGCCACCACGCCAAGATGGTCAACCAGATCCTGATCTCGAGTACGATGGTGGCCGTCTGCGAGGGCCTGCTGTACGGCCACAAGGCCGGCCTCGACATGACCAAAGTGCTGCAAAGTGTGAGCGTCGGGGCGGCCGGCAGCAAGGCGCTCGAGGTCCTGGGGCCGCGCATGCTGGCCCGCAACTTCGACCCCGGCTTCTACGTCGAGCACTTCATTAAGGACATGGGCATCGCGCTGGCCGAGGCCGAGAAGATGCGGCTGAGCCTGCCGGGGCTGGGCCTGGCGAAGCAACTCTACGAGGCGGTGCGGGCGCAGGGCCACGGCCGGCTCGGCACGCAGGCGCTGCTGCTCGCGCTCGAGCGCCTCAACGCGATCGAGCGGTGACGGCCCGCCTGCTGGCCCTGGGCGCGATTCTCGCCGGCGGCCTGCTCGCGGCCGACGCCCCGACCGGCCCGCGGCCGCCGACCGGCCTGCACAACTTACGGTACCTGACGGCCCGCGTACTGAGCGGCAGTTCGCCAGACGGGGCCGACGGGTTCGCCAGTTTGAAGCGGCTGGGCGTGCGGACGCTCGTCTCCGTGGACGGCGCGACGCCCGAGGTCGAACTCGCGGCCCGGTGCGGCCTGCGCTATGTGCATT
>JANXTD010000204.1 GCA_025352585.1 Fimbriiglobus sp. | reverse complement strand
CGCCGCCGGCTCGCCGCTGACCGGCACGATCACCGACGCCGACGTGGCGGTGCTGATGGTCGGCGACGTGACGATGGCGGAGAACAACGGGCCGATGACGTTCACGGTCACGTCGTCGAAGGAGGTGCAGGGCAACTTCACCGTCGATTTCGCGACCTCGAACGTCACTGCCGTCGCCGGCACCAACTACACGGCGTCGGCCGGCACGCTCAACTTCACCGGCGGCCTGGCGGCGGGGCAGTCGAAGACCTTCACCGTGCCGCTCCTGATCGACAACGTCGTCACGGGGAACCTCACCTTCCTCGTGAACCTGTCGAACCCGACGAACGCGGCCACCATCCCCGCCGCGCAGTTCGACGTGACCGACACGGGGACCGGCACGATCACCAACACCGACAGCGCGGTCCTCTCGGTCAGCTCGCCGACGGCCACCGAGGGCGGCAACCTCGCCTTCGTGTTCACGCTGACCAAGCCGGTCGACGTGCCGGTGACTTTCGAGTTCGACGCCACCGACGTGACCGCGACGGCCGGGGCCGACTACACCCCGATCGCCGGCGCGGTCCGGTTCGTGACCTTCCCGATCGGCTCGACCAGCGTGACCGTCCCCGTGGCGACGGCCGATGACCGCCGCGTCGAAGGGACCGAGACTTTCACGGTCAAGACTTCCAATTTGAGCAGCGGCACCCGGCCGGTGACCCTGAACCCGGCCCCCGGAATGGCCACGATTCTCGACAACGACACCGCCGTGATCAGCTTCAGCAAGGCCAGCGACGCCTTCCCCGAGAACAACCAGGCGACGGCGGTCAACGCCCTGCTCACGGTCACGGCCACCGGCGTCGGCACCGTCGGCCTCGACCGCAACGTGACCGCGTCGTTCACCTCGGGCGGCACCGCGGCGGTTGGCTTGGCCGGCACCGGCGTCGGCGTCGGCAACTACCTGCCGGCCTTCCCCGCCGGCGTCACCTTCCCGGCCGGCGACGGCACCGTGTTTGCCGCGCCGGTCACGCTGACCGTCTTCGAGAACCTGACGAACTCCGCGAACCTGACCGCGTCCGTCACGCTCGGGCTGCCGGTTGACCCGACCGGCGGGCAAGTCACCGTGGACCCCGCGCAGAACGCCTTCACGCTGACGATCCAGAACGACGACGCCCCCGTGCGGACCTACGACGCGACCGTGCCAGGGGCGTACCGCCTGGTGCGCAACAACGCGAACGTCGAGTTGTACAACGGCGCGACGCTGGTCGCCATCGACGCCTACGGCACGGCGGCGATCCTCTTCAACGGCACCGCCGGCGACGACAGCCTGCAAATCGACTACTCCGGCGGCAACCCGGTCCCGGTCGGCGGCGTCACCTTCGACGGCAAGGGCGGCAGCGACCAGCTCACGGTCACGAACGGCAACTTCGACCTCATCGCAAGCGCCCCCACGTCGGCCAACTCGGGCACGATCACCTTCACCGGGAACACCCCGGCCCTCAATGGCGTGGTGACGTACAGCAACCTCGAGCAAGAAATCCAACTCGACCCCGGCAGCGTCCTCGCGGTGAGCTTCGCGTTACCCGCCGCGGCGAGCGTCGCCCGGCTCCAGGAGGACGCCGGCGGCGCGGGCAACGGCAAGGCCGAATTCGTTTCCGCCAACGGCACCTTCCTGCCGACGCGCTTCGTGGTGCCGTCGGCGCAACTGTCCGTGGACCGCGGCAACGCCGCCGACACCTTCGACTTAACGACCGCCGGCGCGGCCGTGTCGGATCTTCGCTCGTCGGTGCGCGTCGGCACGCCGGCCGCGCCCTTCGCCACGCTGACGCTCTCCGGGCCGCTGACCTCGAGCGGGTCCGTCGATCTCAACGGCCGGACGATCGCCCTGGCCGCCCCGCTGATCGCCACGGCCAGCGTCCGCCTGGTCGCCGCGACCTTGGCCACGCAGTCGCCCGCCGGGACGGTCACCACCGCGACGCTGCAACTCGGCGTCGGCGGGCCGGGCGACTACACCCTCAACGCCGTGAACAATGCTGCCAACCTCGGGGCCAACACCGCCGGCAACGTCAGCTACCGCGACACGAACGGCTTGAACCTCGCCGGGGTCGCCGTCGGCGGGGCGTTCGACCTCGCCCTCGACGGCGCATTGACGCAATCCGCCCCCGCAGTCGTCGGCGGGGCGACCACGATCACGGCGGGCGCGAACCCCGTCACGCTCACCAACTCCGCCAACGACTTCAACTCCGTGCGGGTCGTCAGCGGCGGCGCGGTGGCGCTGACCGACGCCAACGCGATCGTGCTGGCCGGCGTGAACGCCACCGGCAGCTTCGCCCTGACCACCGCCAACGGCGTTGTGACGCAGACCGCCCCCGTGCGGGTCGTCGGCACCACGACGCTCGCCACCGGCAGCGGCGACGTCACCCTGGCCGACCCCGCCAACGACTTCGCCACCTTGACCGTCGTCTCGGGCGGCACCGACACGATCCGCGACAGCAACGCGCTCACGCTGCTCGGGGCGACCGCCGCGGCGCTCGACGTGCAGGCCGACTTCGACCTCCTGGTGACCGGCAACGTCACCGCCACGGCCGCGACGGTCGCCGCCCGCGCCGGCAACACCCTCCGCGTCAACACGGGCCTCGTCGTCCGCGCCGCCACGACGATCGCCCTGAGTGTCGATACGGTTGGCGCGACCGACGCCGCCGGTGGGACGGTCGACCTGCGCGGGGCCGACCTCGTGGCGACCTCCTCGACGATCGACGCCGGCACCGACGCCGACTTCTTCCAACTGACTGGCACGACGACCCCGGTGACGGTCAACGGCCGCGCCCCGACCGGCACGCCGCCCGGCGACCGACTCGACTTCGACGCCCAGGGCAAGGACGTGGCCGCGACGGCCAACTCGTTCAACACCGCCGGGGCCGCGGTCACCTACCTCGACATCGAGACGGTGCGCCTGGTGACCCCGGCCGCGGTCACGCTCGACGGCACCGCCGGCGACGACGTGGCGACGGTCACACGCTCCCCCAACGGCCCGCTGACTTACCGGCTCGGCGGCAACGTGCCGGTCGAGGCGGCCGGAGCGACCCGCTTCCGCTTCAACGGCCTGGCCGGCTCCGACACGTTGATCGTGGACTTCGCCCTGAACAGCCCCGTCCCCGCCGGCGGCGTCCTCTTCGACGGCGGCCCCGGCAACGATGTCGGCCTCTGCGTCCTCGGTGCCGGCAACGTCGCCGCCTACACGACGACCGCCGGCCCCGGCCTCGCCGGCCGCGTCACGGTGGACACCTCGGTCATCGACTTCGCCAACCTCGAGACGACCTCGCAGGTGGACATCACCAACATGGCCAGCGTCGCCGTCGGCTTCGCCACGGCCGGCGACGCGCTGACGGTGAGCAACGGCCTCGACGCCACGGCCGGCAAGGTGAACCCGGCGCTGATCGTCTCCGGCCCGGCGACCCCGCGCGTCGGACTCTGGAAGAACGCCAACGTCACCCTCGACACGTCCGGCGTCGAGGGGGACGACGCCGTCACCGTCGCCTCGGCCGACAACGCCCACGGCAACACGAACCTCACGATCCTGACCGGCAGCGGCAACGACACGGTCGCCGTGACCGGCAACGTCGCCGTCGCCGGCTCGTTGCGCATCCAGTCGCAGTCCGTCAGCGTGACCGGCGTGACCGTGGCGACGCTGTCTGGCGGCCTCCGCGTCGAGAACGCCAAGACGCTCACGCTGACCAACGCGACGCTCAGCGCCGGCACGACCTTCGCCCAGGTCGGCGGCCCGGTCGCGCTGGCCGGCCTGTCCGCCGTCACCGCCCGCAGCGGCGACGTGCTGTTCGGCGGCGCGATCGACGGCCCCGGTGGTCTGGCCGCCAACACCGCCGGCGTGACGCAATTCGCCCAGGCAGTCGGGCTGAACGTGCCGCTCTCGACGCTGACCACCGACGCCGGCGGCGGCACGCAAGTCAACGGCAAGCTCGCCCGCACTTCGGTCGCGCAGTCTTACGGCGACCCCGTGACCTTTAGCCAGTCGGGCACGCAGTTCCTCGGCACCGCCGGCACGCTGACCTTCGCCGACACCCTCGACCCCGCGGCGGCCGGCTCCGACGGGGCCGTCGGCGGGCCGGGTGTCGATGTCGGCTTCGCCAAGGGCGTCGGCTCGAAGGCGGCCTTCGGCACCCTCACCGTCCTCGACACGCGCAACCTGACCGCCAACGGTCCGATCGTCGCGGCGTCGCTGCTCCAGGTCGCCGGCAGCGGCACGACCTCGCTCAACGGCCCGGTGACGCTGTCGAACGACCTGACCGTGCTCAATGCCAACAACGTCGCCCTCAACGGCCCCGTGACCGCGGCGACCGTCCGCCAGGCCGCGGGCAGTGGCACGACGGCGCTCAACGGCCCGCTCACCGCCACGGGCGGCGGCCCGGTCAGCGGCGGGGCGACGGGCGGCGCGATCAACCTCACGACGAACACGGTCGTCCTCGCCGGCGCGGTCAGCGCCCCGGCCGCCCCGGTCGTGTTCAACCCCGCCAACGGCGTGACGCAGCCGTCGGGGTTGCTCGCCACGACGAAGCTGTACCTCAACGGGGCCGGCGTGTTCCGGCTCGACGCGGCCGGCAACTCCCTGACCGACGGAATGGTCAAGCTGGTCACCGACGCGGCCGGCAAGACGCGGACCGAGGTCACGGGCGAACTGTTCGTCAACGTCGCGACCGGGTCGTCGGTGACCGTGCGCGACAGCAGCGACCTGGTCATCGGCTTCGAGGACTCGTCGAAGCCGGCCGTCGCCGTCGCCGGGGCGGGCGGCAACGTGACGCTGATCACCGGCCGCAACTTCTCGGCCCTCGACTCCCGCGCCCTGCCGACCGCCAAGGAGGGCGGCGCGGCGGTCCCGGCGGCGTCGCTGGTGTCGCTCTTCGCAGTCGGCAACGGCACGGTCCAGGTGCTCTTCAGTGTCGGCCGCCCGATGACCGAGTCGGCCACGCTGGTGTTCGTCGCCGAGGCCAAGGCCGGGGCCGTCGCGCTGGGCCAAGTCCTCAAGGGGGACGGCTTCGACAACGTCACCAAGGACCGCTTCTCGGTGCGGCCCGCCCTGGGTGCCCCCGTCACGGTCAACGGCAACCTGCCCGTCATCGCCAGCGGCCCGGACTTCCGCCCCTACGACACGCTGCTGCCGCAATTCGTCGGCGTCGGCGTCGTGAACGCCACGACGGCGGGGCCGGGCGACGGCCAGTTCACCTTCGGCGCGACCGGCTTCCGGCCGCTGACCTACACGTCGATCGAGACCTTCGAGGGCAAGAGCCTAGAGGCGTTCGCGGTGCAGACGGCCCCTCGCCTCGGCTCCGACGTGCCGAGCGCCTACGCGATCCGCCTGCTGTCGTCCCAGAACGTCGCGGGGACCACGATCCCGTTCAACGCCCGGCTCGACGGCTCGGGCATCATCCCGAACCCCTTTGTCGTGTCGCCGTCGCTGATCAGCCCCCAGGTCGCCTACTCGGCCCCGCGGGTGAGCTTCGCCGACATCAACAACGACGGGTCGCCCGACCTCATCATCGCCAACGGGGCCGGCGACGCCGCGGCGATCACGATTATCGACGGCCAGTCGTTCAATCCCAAGGACGTCAACGGCCAGACCGTCGCCGCGGACGCGGTGGACCTCTCGACCCTGGCCTTGCACCCGGAGAACATCCTGGCGCAGTTCTTCCCCTTCTCGGAGGACTTCCGCGGCGGCCTGTCCGTCGCCACGGGCGACTTCGACCACGACGGCCGGCTCGAACTCGTCGTCGGGGCCGGCGTCGGCGGCGGCCCCCGCGTCCAGGTCTTCAAGATCGACCCCAAGCCGACGGTCACCCTGGACGCCAACGGCAAGCCGCAGGCGCGAAACGAGGTCAACAGCTTCGGCAAGTTCGTGGCCTTCGCCTACCAGAACGTCACCCCGTACGTGCCCGACCTCAGTCAGCCGGGCCAGTTCAACTTCTTCGCCTTCGAGTCGTCGCAGCGCGGCGGCGTCAACGTCACCGTGGGCGACTTCAACGGCGACGGCGTGCCGGACATCGCCGTCGGGGCCGGGCCGGGCGGCGGGCCGCGCGTGCGCATCCTCGACGGCCGCTACGGCACCGGGGTCGTTCCGACGACCGGCCTGCCGGCGCAGAGCATCAACGACTTCTTCGCCTACGACGCCAACTTCCGCGGCGGGGTCTTCGTGGACGCCGGCCGCTACGACTCCGACGCCACGACCGACCTCGTGACCGCGCCGGGGGCCGGCGGCGGGCCGCACGTCAAGGTCTTCCTCGGCAGCGGCAAGGCCTCCGGGCTGGCGGAGGTCGCGGCCGTGAACTTCCTGGCCTACGACTTCCCCAAGACCGGCCTCGTCGGCGGCGAGGACGCCATGTCGGCCTACCTCACCGGCGTCGGCAACATCGCCTTCGGGGCGACCCAGGACGCGCAAGGCCTCGGCGGACGCCGCTCCATCCTCGTCACCTCGCCGCGCGGCAGCGAGTTCAGCGTCACCCGGTTCGATGTCGTGGTCAAGGCCGACCTGACCGACGACCTGGCCAACCTCCCGACGAAGACAGTCGATTACCAGCAGACGATCGGCGGGCAATTCCCGGCGAAATCGACCACCGTCAACGTCGCCGCGGTCGGCTCGCCGGACGAACTCGTCCCCTTCGCGCTGCTCCGCGACTCCGGCAGCGCCGCGGGCTTCTCGGTGCCGCCGACGGCCACGTAAGGTTCGGCCCGGACGCACGCCGAATCCCGCCGCCCGGCGCTCGCGCCGGGCGGCTTTTTGCGCTGATAGTCGGAATCATATTGACGCTTGCGCCGCAATCCGGAATGCTAATACAGGCTGGCGTCGGATTCCCGGCGGCCACGACTCTTGGCGCGACGAAAGCGAGTCGGCGATGGCGGGCGGAAACTCGGGGCCGGGGTGGCGCGGCAAGGCGGGCGGCAAGGCGACCCCCGCGAACCCCAACTGGCGCAAGGCCCCGCCCGACGCGGCGGCCGGCAGCTCGCGCGCCGTCAAGCTGCTCGCGCTGGGCGGCTGCGCGGTCGCCGTCCTCGTCGGCCTCGTGGTGATGCTGCACTACCTGGCGAAGTCGCACCGGGCCGGCCTCGTCGCGGTCGCCGGAGACCCCGCCAGCGCCGACCGCCTCGACGTGCCCTACGACCCCGCCGGCTGGCTGAGCGCGGCGCGACTGCTGGAGGCCGTGGGCGTCAGCGACGACCGCAAGGCGATCGGGCTGGTGCCGGACGGCAAGCAGGCCTTCGCCCTCGACGATCAACTCTGGTCGAAGCCGCTGTGGCAAGACTCGAGGATCGATCCGGTCGTCGTCTACGTCGGCCTGGCCGGCGGCGTCAACCCGCAGGGCGAGGCGGTGCTGTACCCCGGCCGCGCCGACTCCCCCCCGGTGCCGCTCGGGGAGTTCGTCGCGAAGCTCAAGGCGGCCGCCGGCAAGAAGTGCGTGGTCGTGGTGCTCGACGTGGGCCGTCAGCCGGCCGACCCCAACCTCGGCGAGGTCCGCGCCGACTTCGCCCGCGCCGCCCTCGACGACAAGGCGCTCGCCGAGCAACTCGCGAAGTCGCCGACGCTGGCGCTGCTGCTGGCGGCCGACAAGGAGTCGCGCGCCTGGGACTCGCCCGAGCGCGGCCTGACGCTGCTGGCCCACGCGCTGCGCAACGGGCTTCTCGGCGGCGCGGGCCGGCCCAACTACTCGTCCTTCGGCGTGGAGGAGTTGGCCAAGGCGGTCGCGGCCGAGGTCACGCTGACGAGCAAGAACGAGCGGCCGACGGCGCAGAAGCCAGTGCTCTTGCCGCCCGAATCCGAGTGGGCCAAGGAAGGCGAGCGCGCCCGGCTGTTCGCCGAGCGGCCGTTCTACCAGCCGCTGGCCCCCGCGTTCCCCGAGTTCCCCGCCGCCCCCGACGCGCCGGCCGCCCTCACCGAGTTCTGGGACGACGCGCGCCGCCTCGCCGCGTCCCGCCCCGCGCCGGCGGTCTACACGCCGGCCGCCTGGCGGCGCTACCGCGAGTTGGGCCTGCGCTTCGAGCAGTCCGTGGCCGCCGGCGACTCCGCGGGGCAGGCCGTCCTCGCGGCGGCGCTCAAGGTCGAGAAGGAGCGGATCGAGGCCGCCCACGGCGTGCTGCTGAAGGCGTCCGGCTCGCACGCCCTGCCGCTGCGGGGCGCTCTCGGCCGGCCCTCCCCCGCGGCGGCCGGCTGGGCCGCGAGCTTTCAGGCGTCGGCGTCGCTGCCGGCGTTCGCCAAGAAGCTGCAAGACGCAGCCGAGTTCAAAGGGCGGCCGCCGACGGAGGCGCACCTGCCGCTGATGCTGAACCACTACGCGACCGAAGTCGTGCCGAAGGGCGTCGCGCCACCGCTCGACGCCACCTGGCGGCCGGCGGCGGCGTGCCGGCGGCTCGCCGAGCAGGCCGCGCTGAGTTCGCCGGACGGCCCCACCGGCTTCCCGTACAGCGAGCGGGTCTGGCCGGCCGTCCGCGCGGCGGTGCTGGCGGCCGACGAGGCGCGCCGGCGCGGCGAGGACCGGATGCTGACCGACGCCCAGGACGACAAGTCGAAGTCGGCGGCGCAGGAGTTCGAGGAGGCCCGCGCCGGCTACCAGGGAGCGACCGACCGGGCCGGGCGGATTCAGCGGGCGCTCGCGGCGCGGGACGAGGCGTTCGCCGACCTGCCGTTCCTGAGCCGCTGGGCCGGCGAGGTCGAGGCGCTGACCGACCCGGCCGGCGACCTCGGCGCGCTCCACGACGACGTCGTGAAGGCGTGGAAGTCGGCGCACGCGCTGGCCGCGGCGATCGACAAGGCGCTGCCGGCTGGCGACCCCAAGGCCGTCGCGCCGCTCGACGCGGCCACGCAGGAGGTGGCCAATTCGATGCGGCGGCTCCGCGACCTGGCCGCCGCCGAGTCCCGCGCCCCCAATCTCAACCCGACGCAGACGAACTGGCTCACGCTCCAGCACCTCGCCACGCTGCCGGTGCCACTGGCGACGCCGGCCGAGCGCGCGGCCAACTTCAAGGCGGCGCGGGCGATGGCCGAGAGCTTCCGCGTGGCCAAGGCCCAGGGCGACGACAAGGCCCCGCCGCCCGCCGGCAAGGCGACGCCCGAGGCCAAGGCGGCGCGGCGGGCGGAGAGCCTGGCCGCGTCGCGGGGCGGCAGTCCCGGCGACCGGCCCGACGAGGCCGAGGCACTGAGCCGGCTGGCCGCGCCGTTCCGGGCGATCGAGGGGTACGAGCCGGCCGCGGCCAACGCCCGGCTCCGCTGGGCGGCCCTGCTCGACGGCCTGGCCCGCCGCGCCGCGTTCGACCACTGGTTCGACGAAACCAGCCAGCCGTACCTGACGAAGTTCGCCCAGGACTACCTCGACGACGCGGAGCGGCTGCGCGACCCCGCTAAGCCGGCCGCGAAGTCCGCCGACGCCGCCGACGCCGCGAGGCTGATCGCCGCGGCCAGGGCCCCGGAGTGGCGCTACGAGCCGGCCGCGGCCGACCGCCTGAGCGACTGGACGACGGAGGCCGACAACCGCTTCACCTACCGCTTCGAGCTGGGCGGCTACGACAAGCTCTTGCCCGCCGAGGCCGCCGTCTGGGCGTCGGTCGGCGGCGGCGACCTGCTCGAACTCGACGAGCCGTCCCGGCGACCCCGGCCGGTCAGTTGGCAGGCCGCGCCGGACAAGCGGTCGGCCGAGGTGACCGCGACGTGCCTCAAGCCCCTGGAGCTGCGCGGCGGCGAAGCCAAGCTGACCGCCACGGCGTACTTCCGCGGCCGCAAGGTGTCGCAGGCGCAAGAGATCGCCTTCAACGGCCGGCCGCACGTCGTCCAGACCGACCTGCGCCCGCCGCTCCGCGCCGCCCTCGCGGTGCGCGCCGACGTGGACCCCGGCGCGGTCGCGATCCTGATCGACTACTCCGGCAGCATGAGCGAGAACTGGGGCAAGAGCGGCAAGACGAAGAAGCAGACGGTCGTCGCCCTCCTGCAAGAACTGCTCCCCAAGTTGCCGGCCGGCACGCGGCTGAGCGTTCGGCTGATGTGCGAGGGGTCGGCGCAGTCCGAGAGCCGGCTCATCTTCGACTCCAACGGCCCGCTCGGCGTCAACGGCCTCCCGACGCGGGACGTGGACGCGATCCTGGCCACGCTCAACGGCACCGAGCCGAAGGGCCTGACGCCGCTGGTGCGGACGATCCGCCTGGCCGCCGAGGAGGACTTCCCCAAGCGGTTCGAGGGCGTGCGGACGCTGATCGTCGTGACCGACGGCGCGGACACCTCGCACATCACCGAGGTGCCGCAGCCCGCGCCGCAAGGCGGCAAGGCCGTCACCGTCAGCGACGTCTTCAAGCACGCCGTCAACGGGGCCAAGAACGGCGACAAGTTGACCAAGCTGGTCAACGACGACGTGGAGCGGGAGTTCCGCGGGCTCAAGCCGTCGATCCAGATGGTCGTCTTCGGGGCGGACCCGGAGGAACTCGAACTCGCCCAGGCCATGTTCCGCCCGCTCGAAGACTTCCCGGAGCGGAACCGCGGCCGCGTCATCGTCGCCGCGGACGAGTCGTCGCTGCGGCGGGAGATTCTCGAGTCCCTCCGCCCCCGCGTCAAGCTGCTCGTCGGCAACGCGCCGACCCGGCAGGCGCAGGGCGTCTACCCCCACGACGTGCCGCGCGTCGGCGTCCCCGCCGACCTCGCGACCGGGGGCGTGATCTGGCGCGGCCCCCTCGAGGCCCAGAGTTACACGCTGAAGTACCTCAACTCCACGGGCGACCTGCGACTCGGCCGCGGCGACGCCGTGGCGGTGCGGCTGCGCCGGGCCGAGGGCGAGCTGAAGTACGAGTTCGAGCGCGAGTCGTACTACCGCGACGTGCTCGGCAAGCGCCCCAAGGTGCCGGGCGACCGCGCCGCCGAGGGCGGCGAGTTCTTCGCCCACGTGCCCAACTACGGCATCGGCAACCCCGGCAGCGAACTGTCGTACCTCGCGGCGGTGGCGAGCGTCGATCGCGTCGGCCCGCCGCTCAAGCCCGGCCGCGACGGCTTACCGCTGGGGCTGGCCAACCCGTACGCCGTCTGGTGGGAGGTCCGCCGCACGCCGGTTGGGGCCAAGGAGGAGGCCCGCTACGACAAGCCTCTGAGCGTCTGGAACGCCTACGGCTTAGCCGCCCCGAGCTGGCGGCTGGTGACCGACGGCGTCCGCGACTCGGCCGAGTTGTCGAAGGGCGCGCCGTTCCGCCTGGCAGTCTGGCCCCTCGACCGGCAGCCGAACTCGCTGGGCCGCGTCTCCTTCTCCAACAGCGACCTGGCCAACGGCAAGTCGGAAATTCTCGGCGGGGTCCGCGTCCGGGCGAAGCTCGAGGACGTGGCCTTCCTCGGGTCGAAGTACCCCAACGCGGCGGGGCAGAGGCCGTTCCCCGCCGCCCTCACCGCCAAGCCGCTGCGCTGCCTGGTGCTGCGCATCGACGGCGACAAGGCGGGCCGGCTGCTCAAGGCGAGGGTGTCGTGGGAGAACGACACCGCCGTCGCCGCGCGGCAGCACCTCTACTACTTCCGCGACCCCCGGCAGACCGCCGAGAAGGCCGAGGTCAAGGCCTACACCGTCATCGTCGATTCGGTGACCGACGACTTCATCGCCGGCAAGCAGGGGGCCGAGGTCGAACTGCTCGACCTGGGCGAGGCCCTGCGCCAGACGCCGTCGCGCCGCCTCGACATCGAGCTGGGCCGGCCGCCGGAGGACGACCGCGCCGCCCTCGACACGCTGCCGTTCGCCCTGGAGCCGTAACCCGCCCCGCACCCCGTTTCTGGAGGCCCCATGTCCGTCTCGAACCCGCGACTGTTGATCGAGAAGTTGAACCCGACCGCCAAGAAGGCGCTCGAGGCGGCGGCCGGGCTGTGCCTGTCGCGCACCCACTACGAGGTCGAAGTCGAGCACTGGCTCGTCAAGCTGCTCGAAGCCCCGAACGGCGACGTGCCGAAGCTGCTCAACCACTACGGGGCCGACGTGCCGTCGGTGAAGCGCGAACTCGAGGCCGCACTCGCTCGCTTCAAGACCGGCAACGGCCGCGCCCCGGCGCTGTCGATGAGTGTCCTCGACCTGCTGCGCGAGGCGTGGGTGGTCGCGTCGATCGAGTGCGCCGTCGGGGCGATCCGCGGCGGCCACCTACTCGCCGCGCTCTTGACCGACTCGAAGCTGAAACTCGGCGTCAGCGGCAGTTCGCTCACGCTGGTGCGCGTGCCCGGCGAGCAACTGGCCAAGGAGCTGCGCGAAGTGTTGGGCGGCCTCGCCGGCGACGAGTTCGACAAGCCGCTGGCCGGCCCCGCCGTCGGCGGCACCCCCGGCGTTGGGGGCGCGCCGGCGGGGCCGCCGTCGAAGACGCCGAGCCTCGACCAGTTCACCGTCAACCTCACCGAGCGGGCCGTCGCCGGCAAGATCGACCCGGTCGTCGGCCGCGACGCCGAGATCCGCCTGGCCATCGACATCCTGACCCGCCGCCGGCAGAACAACCCGATCCTGACCGGCGAGGCGGGCGTCGGCAAGACGGCCGTCGTCGAGGGGTTGGCGCTGCGCATCGCCGCCGGGGACGTGCCGGAGCCGCTCAAGGCGGTCACCCTGCGCACGCTCGACCTGGGGCTGCTGCAAGCGGGTGCCGGCGTGAAGGGCGAGTTCGAGAACCGGCTGAAGTCGGTCATCGAGGAGGTCAAGTCGTCGCCGCGGCCGATCATCCTGTTCATCGACGAGGCCCACACGCTCATCGGCGCGGGCGGCCAGGCGGGCCAGGGCGACGCCGCCAACTTGCTCAAGCC
>JANXTD010000202.1 GCA_025352585.1 Fimbriiglobus sp. | reverse complement strand
GGTTCCCCCGACACGACGCCTCGACTTCCCCCGACACGAGTTGCTCGCTTCCCCGTCCGGCGGACGCCGCCGGACGGCGACAATGCCCCCAACGGTGGCCACGACGACGCCGGAGTAGGGGGCCGCGGGGCGCAGGAGGCGGCCCCCCGCGGCTCCCGTCGCCAGCCCGCGGCTCGCCCGGACGCGGTCCACCGAAGGGTAATTGCAATGACATCAACCAGCCTTAACGTCTTGGTCGTGACGGCCGACGCCGACGCGGCGTGGTACGCCGGGGCCGGCCTCACCGGCCGCGGCTTCGTCGTGCGGGTCGCCGGCGGGGCGGGCGCGGCCCTGCGGTCGGCGGCCGAGGTGCCGCCGGACGTGGTCCTGATGGACTTCGAGACCCCCGGCGTGGACGGCGTGGCCCTGGCGTGGGCGCTGCGCGACCAGCCCCGCGCCGACCGCGCCCCGCTGCTGGTCGTCGCGGTCCGGGGCTTCACGGTCGGCGCGGCGTCGCCGGCCGTGGACCTGTCGCTGCCGCGGCACGCCCCGAGCCTCGGCGGCCTCGTCGCCGGCGTCCTGGGCCGCTTCCGGGAGTTCCTCACGCCGCTGCACTTCGGCGCGAGTTCGCCCCCTCCGGCGGAGGAGGCGTTCCCGGAGCGACGCGGGGCCGAACCCGCAGAGGGCTTGTCGGCCCGACTGGTGCCGGAGGAACCCTCGCCGACTGCCTGGGCACCCCAGGGCCGGGGCCTACGGTGCAGCGTCTCGTAACTCCCCAACGCGTCCACGAACTCGCCCGACTGGCGACGGGTCCGTCCCAAGGACACGCGCCATGAACCGGCGGACCTATCCCGGCGTGGCCGGCACGCTCCCGCCGCCGCCCGAATTCAGAAGCGGCCGACGCCGCGACCCGAACAGTGGGGGCGAGTCTCAAATTCGCGGCCCGCCCGACTGAACCGTGCCGATCCCGGCACCTGGAGTCTCCCGATGAAGAGCTACCTCGCCCTCGCGGCCTTCGCCGCCCTGTCCGCCGCCACCGCCTTGACCGCCGGGGCGGCTGCCCCCGCCCCGGCGGCCAAGGCACCGGCCCAGCACGACGCCATGTCCGAGGCGTGCGCCAAGGTCTGCGCCGACTGCCTGCTGGTGTGCGAAAAGACCTCCCGCCACTGCGGCGACCTGACGGCGGCCGGCAAGAAGGAGCACGCCGCGGCGGCGCGCGTCACGGCCGACTGCGCCGAGTGCTGCAAGATGTGCGCGGCCCTGTGCGCCCGCTCCAGCGCCCTCTGCCCGGTGGCGTGCGACTGCTGCGCGAAGTGCTGCGACGCCTGCGCCGCCGAGTGCGCCAAGTTCGCCGACACGCCCGAGATGGCCGCGTGCGTCGAGTCGTGCAAGAAGTGCGCGGCCTCCTGCCGCGAGATGACCAAGGTGGCCGCCCCCAAGTAGGCCCGTGACTGTGTGCTAACCCCTCGGGGCCGGGCGCGGGTGCGCCCGGCCCCCTTGTTGCCAGTCCGCCCCCGCCCCCGGAGTCCCGCGATGGCCGCCCCGCACGCCCTGCCCGGCGAAGTGTTCGACGTGCTCCCCCACGGCGAAGCCGCGGCCCAGGCGGTCACGACCAGCCTGGTCAGGACCGCCGGCCTGCAGGTGATCCGCGTCGTCCTGGCGGCGGGCCAGGGCAAGCCGGCCCACCGCGTCGCCGGCGACGTCACGGTGCAGTGCCTCACCGGCCGCGTCGCGGTCACCGCCCTCGGCGCGACCCGCGAGTTGGCCGCCGGGCAGATGCTCTACCTTGCGGGCGGCGAGGAGCATGCCCTGAGCGGCGTCGAGGACGCGACCCTGCTCGTGACAATCCGGCTCCGCCCCTCCGGCGAGGCGTGACACGGCTTTCTCGCGAGTCACGCCGACGAAACTCCGGTACAGTGGCGCGTGGGAAATCGCCCGCGCGTCGCCCGTCCGGTCCACCGACACCCCCCGGAACGACCCGCATGCCCCTCCGCCACCCCGAGATCATCCCCGACGCCCTGGTCGAGATCGGCCTCGCCACCGTGGTCACCGACGCCCACGGCCGCGTGACGCGGATGAACGCGGTCGCCGAGGCGCTGACCGGCTGGCCGCATGCCGAGGCCGAGGGCCGGCCCCTCGAAGGGGTGTTCCACACCGAGCACGAGGCGACGCGGCTGCCGGCCACCCAGGCCGTGGCCGAGGTGCTCGTCACCGGCGTCGCGCTCGGCCTCTCCGACCACACGGTCCTGGTCGCCCGCGGCGGCCGGGAGTGCCGCATCGACCACGGGGCCGCCCCCGTCCGCGACGCCGCAGGGGCGGTCGCCGGCGCGGTGGTCGTCTTCTACGACGTGGACGCGAGGCTCCGGGCGCTGCGGGGCGTCGAGGAGGCGGGGGCGTTCGCCCAGGGGATCGTCCAGACGGTGCGCGAGCCGCTGCTGGTGCTCGACGCCGACCTGCGGGTCCGCTCCGCCAACCCGTCGTTCTACCGGACCTTCGGGGCCGACCCGCTCGTCACCGAGGGCCGGTCGGTCTTCGAGCTCGGCGACCGCCAGTGGGACATCCCCGCGCTGCGCGTGCTGCTGGAGGAGGTCCTGCCGCGCCAACGGCACTTCGACGACTTCGAGGTGGACCACGACTTCCAGGGCCTCGGCCGCCGCTGGATGGTCCTCAACGCCCGCCGGCTCCCGCCGGAGGGGCGGCGCCCGGAGCTGATCCTCTTGGCGATCGAGGACGCCACCGGCCGGCGGGCCGCGTCCGCGTCGCTGGCCCTGTCCGAGACGCGCTACCGCCGCCTGTTCGAGACGGCCCAGGACGGGATCCTGCTGGTGGACCCCGGCACCGGGCGCATCTTCGACGCCAACCCGTTCATCCGCCACAT
>JANXTD010000188.1 GCA_025352585.1 Fimbriiglobus sp. | reverse complement strand
CAGTAACAACCTCAAGCAGATCATGCTAGCGGCCCACAACTACCACGACGTGCGACTCGAGTTCCCCGCCGGCCGCTTCGGCTGCGACGGCTCCGGCACCCCGTGTACCGGCATGTCGGCCACGAGCGTCAACCGTGGTGGGGCGAGTGCCTTCGTCGCCCTGTTGCCCTACCTGGAGCAGGACAACCTCTTCAAGTCGCTCGGCACCGCGGAGGCCGACGTGCCTTGGCCGCCCACCGACAACGCCACCTGGCGCGTGGCCGATCAGGTCGGCGTCGAGGCGCGCCCGAGTGCCTTCGTCTGCCCGTCCGACACCGCCACGCCGTTCGTGACAAACACCGGCTCCGGCACCACGGTGAACGCCGCGATCGGCAGCTACGCGCTGGTGACCGGCACCAACGGGCCGAGCCAGGGGGTCAGCGAGGCGGTCAAGTTCTACAACACCGGCCTGTTCGTCTACCGCCTGACGAAGCGCTTCGCGGACGTGCTCGACGGCACGAGCAACACCTTGGGCGTCGGCGAAGTCTTCGACGGCCACCTGGGCACGAACTCGAACATCTGGACCGTCGCCGGCCGCCACGCGCACTGCCTGCGGACGACCGAGAACCCGATCAACACGCCGCCGGGTACGGGCATCTGCTACGGCACCGGGGCCGCGGCGCTGAACGGCGCGTTCATGAGCCGCCACCCCGGCGGGGCCAACTTCGCCCTGGCCGACGGCAGCGTCCGCTTCCTCCAGAACAGCATGGACATCACCCTGTACCGCAGCCTCTCCACAGTCCGGGGTGGCGAAGTCACCTCCGCCCCGTAAGCGAAAAGGCTCCCCCATGCGCCTCTCCCGTCCCCCTCGCGCCCGCGCGGCGCGGGGGGCCGCGTTGCTCCTGCTGGCCCTGGCCGGTTGCGGCGACGGCGGCCCCAAGGTCGCCCCCGCCTCCGGCGTCGTCCTCATCGACGGCCAGCCGCTGACTTACGGCCACGTCCAGGTGATGCCGACCGGCTCGCGGCCGGCGAGCGGCCGCATCGGCCCCGACGGCCGCTTCACGCTCACCACGACCGCCCCCGGCGACGGCTGCGCCGTCGGCACGCACCCGGCCGTGATCCTGGCCGGCGAGTCGGTCAGCCCCGAGGCGATGAAGTGGCACGCCCCCAAGAAGTACGCCGACGGCAAGTCCTCGGGCCTCACGGTGACGGTCACCGGGCCGACCGACGCCCTCAAACTCGAGTTGACGTGGGCCGGCGGCAAGCCGTTCACGGAGAAGTTCGAGAAGGAGGGTGGCTCCGAGTTCCAGGGCACCAAGTAGGCGAAGGCGGCGCAACCTCGGCCTTCCGGCGGAGCCTGAGGCGCGGCGTTTGACAACGGCCGCGCGGGCGGTTCGCGTCGCAGCCGAGAGGGAGGCCGCCGAAAAGCCCAGACTCGAAGCTATGCGTCATGCCAGACCAGCCGTCACCAGACATCGAACTGCTCCGCGCGGCCTACGCCGCCTTCAACGCGCGCGACCTCGACGCAGCGCTCGCCACGATGGCCCCCGACGTGGCGTGGCCGAAGGCGTTCGTGGGCGGCGTCGCCCGAGGCCACCAGGAGGTCCGCGCCTACTGGACGCAGCAGTGGTCCGAGATCGACCCGCGCGTCGAGCCGACCGCTTTCCACCCGGAGGGCGACGGCCGGATTCTGGTTCACGTGCGACAAATCGTGCGCGACCTCGGCGGGGCCGTCGTCGCCGAGGGGACCGTCGGCCACCGCTTTACGGTCGAGTCGGGCCTCATCCGCGCGATGGAAGTCTGCTCGCTACCGCCAACAGTCGGGTAGCGGGGCGGTTCCGCCGCTCGCCGCGCCAGCGGCAAGCCGTCAGTCAGCCCTGGGCTTGCGGCGGCAGTTCGAGGCGGCAGCAGCCGAGGTTCAGCGAGTCGGTCGAGACGCCCGCCGCGACCGCCTCCTCGAGGATGCCGGGGCACAGCGAGTACCAGACGAACCGCCCCCGCTTCTCCCCTTCGAGCAAGTGGGCGTGCTTCAGTACGGTGAGGTGGTGCGACACGTTCACCGCCGGGATGCCCAGCATCGCGACGATCTCCGTCACGGTTCGCGGCCCATCGACCAGGAACCGCACGACCTTGAGTCGCTCCGTGGCGGCGAGGGCAGCGAGCAGCACGGCGCAGCGCTGCGGATCGAGGGGGTCTTTCTTCGGCACGGCGCGGCCCCAACGGTTCGGGCGTAAGTTCCCCGATATTGTAGCCCGGCGGCGCGAGCCGTCGGGGCCGGTTGGGAACTTCCGGGGAATCGCGTGGCGGGCGGAGTGAGGGCCGCTATCATCTTGACTCCAGGGCAGGAGTCAACCCGTCGCCCGCTCGCCCCACTCCGCCGGAGGCACCCCGTGCCGCGTCGCCCCGCGTTCACCCTCATCGAGTTGCTCGTCGTCATCGCCATCATTGCGGTCCTGATCGGGCTGCTGTTGCCGGCGGTGCAGAAGGTCCGCGAGGCGGCGGCCCGCCTCAAGTGCCAGAATAACCTCAAGCAACTCGGGCTGGGCCTCCACAACTCCGAGAGCGCCAACGGCTTCATGCCGTCGAGCGGCCAGGGGACGAACTACGCCACCACCCCGGCCTCGGTGGCGTTCGAGTTGCACTCGACCTACACGCTGCTGCTGCCTTACCTCGAGCAGGGCAACGTCTACCGCCAACTCGACCTGACGGTGGCTTACAACGCCACGCAGGCGAACCAGGCCGCGGCGAAGAGTGTGCTCAACTTACTGATCTGCCCCAGCAACCCGCTGCGGCCCGACCCGCGCGACACCCAGGGCTACGGCTGCACCGACTACGGCCCGGTCTACTACGTCGATGTCGATCCGGTCACCGGCGTCCGCAACAAGTTGACCCGCGCCGACGGCGGGCTGATCCTCGGCAAGCAGTCGGTCCTGACGATCACCGACGGCACGAGCAACACGATCGCGATTGGCGAGGACGTGGGGCGTAACGAGACGATGACGATGCCGTACCCGGACCCCCTCGGGGGCTTGCGGCAGATCCACCGGTGGGCCGAGCCGGACTGCGCGTACGGCGTCTCGAAGGGGGTTAACACCGACAAGTCGCCGTTCGGCGGGCCGGCGACCTGCCCGTGGGGGACGAACAACTGCGGCCCGAACGAGGAGATCTTCAGCTTCCACCCCGGCGGGGCCCACGCCGTCTTTTGCGACGGCCACGTCGCCTACTTGAAGGAGTCGATCGACCCGCGGACGCTGCGCAAGCTGGTCACCCGCGCCGGCGGCGAAGTCGTCTCCGAGTCCGACAACTGACCCGGCGAAAGCTCCGACATCCCCAAGCCCGCGGCGCGTCTCGGCGGGGGCGTCACCACCTCGCGGTCGTCAGGTCGCGTAGCCGGTTTCGCCCAGGCACCGCCCCTGGAACGCCCCAGGTCGGACATCGGCACTGCGTATGGTGCGGCCCGCCGGGGATTGGGAGTGTGAGGGCACGATCGGGAAATTCTCGTACAGATTCGCAGTCTTTTCGCTTGCCTGCCACTGACATTGGTCAGCATAATCATATCACGCAGAAGTGCGTCCTTCAGTCCCCTCAAATTACCCAGCGTCGGCGGCACCCGGCCGCAACCCACCGCCCTTGGAGTTCCGAATGTCCCCCCGCCGCCGTGACGCCCAAACCCGCCCGCCCACGACTTACCGGGCTAAGCCGACGTTGACCCTGCTGGAGGACCGGGCGGTCCCGGCGATCGTGATGACGACCGCGGACAGTGGTGCTGGCTCGCTCCGCGCCGCGATCGTTGCCACGAACTTGAGTACGGCTGACAATACCATCACGTTCAGTGGCGTCAGTGGGTCGATTGTCTTAGCGACGGCCCTACCGCCGATCACCGACACCTTGACAATCACGGGGCCGGGCATGGCCGTGCTGACGGTGTCGGGCAACAACGCCGTGCGCGTGTTCGACGCCACCGCAGGTTTCACGATTACCGACCTGACTGTGACCGCGGGCAAGGCGACCGTACTCTCCGGCGGCCCGACGACTGACGACGGTAGCGGGGGCGGGATTCGGGCGACAGCAAGCCTGGGCCTGACGAACGTCACGGTCTCGGGGAACCGGGCCGCCGGGGGCGGGGGCGGTATCGCTACAAACGACTTGCGGGCGGACGGCGTGGTGATCAGCGGGAACTCCTCGGCCGCGGACGGGGGCGGCGTGCTGTTCACCGGCACCGGCCTCCTCAGCGCTACGAACACGCGATTCTCTAGCAACACGGCGGCCGGGAATGGCGGCGGGGTTTACCTCGGCGACTTCACTGATCTCAACTCGATCACCCTCACGTTCGATAACAACACCGCCGGGAATAGCGGGGGCGGGCTGTACGCCCCTGGGCCGGCGAGCATCGGGGTCGTGTTCACGCTCGGGCGCTCCGCGTTCCTCGGGAACACGGCGACGGCCGGGGCGGGGGGGGGGGGCGTCCGTCTTCGACCGCAATGTCTCGATCACCCAGAGTGAGTTCAGCGGGAACCGCGCCACGCTTGGGGGCGGTTTGAACTACGAGCAGGTGGAGAACCTGAGCCTTGGGGTAGAAATCCGGGACACGACTTTCGCCGGCAACACCGCGTCCGGCGATGGCGGTGGGCTGAGGGCCAACCGGACCACCGCCTTGACAAGGCCCCTGGTGCAACTCTCGAACGTCACGGTGACGGCGAACAGCGCCGGCGACGGCGGCGGGCTCGCCTCGACTTCCCCGACCGCCCAGCCGAACTTCGCACTCTCCAACACGATCGTCGCCGCGAACACCGACACCGCCGGCGGCAACGCGCCCGACGTGTTCGGGGCGCTGGCCACGGTCGGGGCGTCGGGCGGGGGGCGAGTCGGCAACAACCTGTTCGGCAACACCGCCGGCGGGAGCGGGTTCGTCGCCTCGGACCTCATTAACGTCGCCCCGCTGCTCGGGCCGCTACAGAACAATGGCGGGCCGACCCGCACGACCGCCCTCCTGGCCGGCAGCCCCGCGTTGAGCGCGGGGAGCAACGCCCAAGTGTTCGGCTTCGCCCCTGGGTCCGACCAGCGGATCTTCCCCCGCAACGCCGCGGCCGGAGGGCCGATCGACATCGGGGCGTTCCAGCTCCAGAACCCGACGGGCGTGCCCGACAGCTACTCGACCGCCTTCGGGGCCACACTGAACGTCGCCGCGCGCGGCGTCCTCGCGAACGACACCGGCAACGACCCGCCGGCGACGCCGCTGACCGCGAGTCTCCTGTCCCAGCCGAGTGGCGGGTCGGTCCAGAACTTCGGGGCGGACGGTTCCTTCACGTTCGTACCGACCGCCGGCTTCTCCGGCCCGACCACGTTCACTTACATCGCCTTGAACGCCGGCCGGGCGTCCGCCACGACGACCGTCACCGTGACCGTCGGGCCCCCTGGCTTGCCGGTCGCCGCGCCCGACGCTTTCCCCACGCCGTTCAACACCGCATTGAATGTGCCGGCCCGCGGCGTCCTGGCCAACGACTCCAGTCCGAACCCCCGCGCGACCCTGACGGCGGCCCGCGTCGCCGGCCCGACGGCGGCGCAGGGCACCGTCGTGCTCAACGCCGACGGCTCCTTCACGTTCACCCCGACCGCCGGCTTCAGCGGCGCGGCCAGCTTCACCTACGCCGCATCCGACGGCGCGGGCACCAGCACCCCGGCGACCGTCACGATCACCGTCGGCGTGCCCCCGCCGGCCGCCAACTTGGTGCTGACGCTCACGAATTCCAGCCCCACGACCGACAACACGCCGACGCTCACCGGCACAGTCAAC
>JANXTD010000086.1 GCA_025352585.1 Fimbriiglobus sp. | reverse complement strand
GGCAATAACATACTTGACTCACCCGACCGGAACGGGTAGGATTTGAAAGTCACAGTCCGGTTTACTTCGATTGGGAACCGGGTTTCGGCCCGCGCTTCGGCTTCTTGGCCTGTTGGCGCTGGTACTCGGCTTCCCGAGCGTCCACCACGGACTTCGGTACTTGGATGACCTGTGCCGCAATCGCCCTGAACTTCTCGAACGGCGTCGGTTCGGGGGCGGGCTTGTCGTCGGGTTCGGGCGCAGTAGGTTTTTTCATACACGCAGTGTACCCCACGGGCGAACCACAAGAAAGGGCCAACCGTTGGCAGACGAATTTTTCCCAAAATACAACCTTTTGAAAGATCGCCTACCTGCACTAGACTTCAATTCGTTCAAGTCCGAACCGGCACGTCGAGTAATTGAATCTTTCAAAAAGAACTATGAGCGCCAATTATCTATGATAGTCGTGATACCGTCACTGTATTGCCACGGCGTCATTTTCCATTCCTTCGTGTCAATTGCCAATTATAATCTCACGGGCAACCCGTCCCCAAACAAAGATCAGATCCAGTGGATTCCAGACTACGAGGCCTTGCATACGGCTGAAATAAACAAATTGTTCCAAGAGAAAATCCGCAATGGGGATAGGCTTTCGCAATGGCCCGACGGCACGCATGAGATTAACGGTTTATGCTCGAACGAATCGCTTCATAACGCTGTCCGCTCTGCGATTCAGGCCGTTTTCTCATCGTTAATGGTGATGTGCTGGACAACCTTTGAGTCTCTAGCAGCCGATTTGTGGAGAGAGTGCTTAAACTCGCGTCCCGAGCTGGGCATCGTCGCGCTTGAGGCGAATCCGCTCGACGCTGACTCTGAAGAAGAGAGGGAGAAAAAGAGCAGGAAGAAAATCTCCCTGCCGGCTTGGATATTCGGAAATAGGAAATACGACTTCAACACCGGGATGGGCAATCTATTGCGCGAATGCGGCAAGTTCGATTTCTCAAGTCGCTCTCTGGCTCTAGATGCCTACGTAAAGGCTTTTGGCCGCAACCACCGAAAAGAGCTATCGGATCTATTTAATAGACCAGGGCTTAAACACTTGGCCGCCCTCAGACACGTCACAGTCCATAACGCAGGTCGCGCCGATGTGGATTTCCTGCGCGCGACAAAGGGGCACGCATATCTCGGTTCGATAGTCGATGGATTTCCAATCTCGCTCGACGGCGAGATATGTGGAGAATTTCTAGGAATCGGTATTGCTTCCTGCATAGCGCTTCTACAATTCGTTGACCGATGGTTTGATAACAACAAGTACAGTGAGAGATAGCTATGACAGCGGATGCACCATTGCGTCTTCCGGAACTAGAAGTGAAATGCTCCGCATGCAACGGGCTTGGGGGAGAAGAGGAACGTAGGCGGTGGAACAGATGCGTTGTCTGTGATGGCGCTGGCTACATAGCCACCGAATTCGGCGATAAAGTATTGTTGCTCATGCGCCACAACTTCCAGCCAATGCTGGAAGCGGCGGAAGAACGCTAGTCACTTGCCCCGCTTCTGACGCTCAGCGTTCGGGGGGAGACACCGGGGGTACATCTTCCGTGCCCGTGAGCTTCTTGTAGGTCAGACGCTTCCCGGCGATGCCGCCGACTACATCGACGAACCGTTCGCCGTCCGTCTTGGCAGTGCCGTCTACTCGCTTCCGCTGATTGTAGCGGAACGCTTCTTCATCGAGATACCGGAACAGGTGGAAGGGTTCGACGCTGACGTAGGTGCCTTTGATGCACCGCTTGAGCAAGCTCCAGTAGTTTTCCAGCCCGTTCGTGTGGCATGTACCCCGGACGTACTCTACCGCGTGATCGACCGCTTCGTGAACGTAGTCCGGTGCCAGTCCTTCGTAGCTCTTCAAGGCGTCCGTGTTGACGTTGGCGCCGACTTCCACGTTGGCCCGCACTTCCGCTTGCACGGTGCCTTTCTTCGTGTCGCCGATGACCTTCGTGCGGACTTCGCCACCGCGTTCAAGAACGCCCATCACGATTGCCTTGCCCGATGCCCCGCGCCCGTGAATCTTCTCCGCCCGCTTCTTCGCGTGCATGTTGCGGGCCTTCCCGCCGATGTACGTTTCATCGACTTCTACTTCGCCCTTGAGCTTGCCGCTGAACCCGAATTGCATCGCCAGACGGATGCGGTGAAGTAGGAACCATGCCGACTTTTGTGTGATGCCGAGCGCCCGGTGAATCTCCCACGAACTGATTCCGTTCTTCGCGTTGGCGATGAGCCAAATGCCCGTGAGCCAAATGTCCAACCCGAGCGGACTATCTTCCATGACGGTTCCGACCTTGGCGCTGAACTGCTTCCGGCACGTCTTGCACTTCCACACCTTGCGGGTAGAAACGAACGTGTTGAGCTTGGATTCGCAGCGGGGGCACACAACCCCATCGGCCCAGCGCAGGCCAACCATGACGTTGTGGCACGTCTCCGGATCGGAGAAGTACCGGATAGCTTCGACTAGGGTTTGTGGGCCGGTGATGTGATTTTCCATACCCCAATTATAGCGGAATCGGCAGGTGAGTCAAGTATGTTATTGCC
>JANXTD010000066.1 GCA_025352585.1 Fimbriiglobus sp. | reverse complement strand
CGAAGGGGGCCGAGATCGAGAAGGCCGTCAAATCCGTCCCCGGTGCCGCGGATGTCTCGGTCGAGCAGGTGACCGGCCAGCCGGTCCTCCAGGTGAAAGTCAAGCAGGACCAACTCGCCCGGTACGGCATCCCGGCCCGCGCGGTCCTCGACCTGGTCGAGAGCATCGGGTCGAAGCCGATGGGCGAGGTGGTGGACGGCCAGTTCCGCTTCCCGCTGGTGGTCCGGCTGCCGGACGAGTGGCGGGGCAGCGCGGAGGCGGTCGGGTCGATCCAACTGCCGACCGCGACGGGCGAGCGGGTGCCGCTGGCTCGGGTCGCGGACATCAGCCTCATCGAAGGCCCGTCCACGATCACCCGCGAGTGGGGCCAGCGGCGGATCGTCGTCACGGCGAACGTGCGGGGCCGCGACCTCGGCACGTTCGTGGCCGAGGTGCAGCAGCGGGTGAAGGCGGACGTGCCCCTGCCGCCGGGACGCTACCACGTCCAGTACGGCGGGCAGTTCGAGCAACTCGAACGCGCGAGGACGCGGCTGATGGTCGTCGTCCCGCTGGCCCTGCTGCTGATCTTCGGGCTGCTGTACGCGACCTACGGGACGGTGGTGGACACGCTCCGCGTCTTCTCGGGCGTGCCGTTCGCGTGGGTCGGCGGCGTCTTCGCGCTGTGGCTGCGGGACATGCCGTTCTCGATCTCGGCGGGCATCGGCTTCATCGCCCTGTCGGGCGTGGCCGTGCTGGACGACATGATCCTGGTCAGCTACGTCCGCCAACTCCAGGCGCGGGGCCGGACGCTGGAGCAGGCGGTTGAAGAGGCGGCGATCACCCGGCTGCGGCCCGTGCTGATGACCACGCTGGTCGCGTGCCTGGGGTTCGTCCCGATGGCGTTCTCAACCGGCATGGGGGCCGAGGTCCAGCGGCCCCTGGCCACGGTGGTGATCGGCGGCGTGATCTCGGCGATGGTCATGTCGCTGTTGGTCCTGCGGGTCCTGTTCGTCGTGTTCCGGTTCCCGAGCCGGCGGACGCCGCAGGCGGTGGGTGGGGGCCAGCCGCAGGAAGTGGCCCCGGAGACGGTCCTCGCCCGGTAACGGGCGTTCTTTTCAGGAGGTTGACGATGAAGAAGCTGGTGATGGGCGTGGCCCTACTCGCGGGGCTGTTCGCGGTGGCCGGGTGCGGCGACAAGACCGCCGCGACGACCGGCGGCGACAAGAAGGGCAAGGAGGTCGCCAAGGCCGACGGCCAGGGCGCGAAGGCCGAGCCGAAGGGGGGCGACGGCCACGGCTGGTGGTGCGACGACCACGGGGTCGTGGAGGAGGAGTGCAGCGTCTGCCAGGCCAAGGTGTTCAAGAAGCTCAAGCCGGACGAAATCTGCCCGAAGCACCCCGACCGGGCGAAGGACCAGTGCTTCGTCTGCTTCCCGGAACTGCGGGAGAAGAACGCGGCCAAGTACCGGGCGAAGTACGGCAAGGAGCCGCCCGAGGCGAGTGACAACATGGCCGAGAAGAAGTGATGACGCGAACCGGCCCGAGCCGCGATTTCGTCGCGGCTCGGGCCGGGACCGCTCACTTCGGGAACGGCTCGGACTCCCGGAACTGGTACAGCCCGTCCTCGGCCTCGGCCCACTGGCCGGCCTTGGCCTGGGCGTGGAAGGCGGCGAGTTTCTTGTGGTGGGCCTCGGACAGCAGCCCGTCCGCCCGCCGCTGGTCGATCAGCGACTTGGACTTGGCCAGTTCCTTGACGTTCTTCGTGGTCACGGCGGTCAGCAGCGCGTCGGTCAGGCGGCGGTTCTGCCGGGCGTCCTCGGTCGGCTGGCCGCACCCGCAGACCCCGGCCAAGCCCGCGAACGCGAGGGCGAACAGGAACAGCCGCCACGGAGGGTTGGAGATTGTCATGTCAGTAGTCCCCGATCACTTCGCCGCCCTGGCGACTGCACAGGGATTGGAACAGCGAGAACCGGATGCCGTCTTGGACGAACCGCACCGAGCCGTCGCCCATCAGCACGTTGCACCCTCCGGCGTGCTGGGAGTGCATCTGGTCGGTGTGGCCGCCCGGCCAGTTCGGAGGGTGGATGATCTGCGGGTCTTCGTAAATCGACGGCCCACTGTTGGCCCCGACGTAGCTGCCCGCGTTGTCGTAGTTGATGCCCGGCCCGCCGGTGCCGGAACTGGCGAACTGGTTGTACGAGTAGTGCTTCGCCCCCGGCACCACCCCGGCCCACACCGCGTCGGCCAAGTACGGCGTCCGCTCCCCGGCGAACACGGTGTTGCTCAACCCGTCCGTCACGTCCGCCAGCCGGACCTTGCTGTTGCGGTACATGACGCCGTTGCACCCGAAGACCGGGTCGTCGTAGTTGGTCGTCGCCGGGGACGACCAGATGTCGTTCCAGCCGACGTTGTGGACATAGTTGGAGCGGGCGAAGACGGCGTTGTTGAGCGTGTTCATGGCGAGGTCGGTGACGCCCACGGTCGGCGTGTTGCCCGTCGCCGAGGGGCAGAGGAAGATCGACACCGGCACCTTTACCGCCGCCGCGTCCCAGCACGGCGAGT
>JANXTD010000452.1 GCA_025352585.1 Fimbriiglobus sp. | reverse complement strand
TGCTGGCCGACCTGGCCGGCGACCTGCGCGCCCGGCAGGAGCAGCACTACGGGCTGGCGTACACCCACAGCGGCTACCACTGGGCCGCGAAGGAGGCCGACTTCGCCGCGGTCGCCGAGGCGGTGCTGGCCGAGTCGAAGGACTCGGTGGCGACGCAACTGTTCGTCGCCTCGTACCTCTACCGCTTCGCCAACCGCGGCGGCCGCGCCATCGACATCCTCGCCGAGCTGCACCGGGCCAAGCGGCTCGACCCGGCCGGCCGCGGCACGCTGGCGACCTACCTCGCCGACTCGCGGCGCTACGCCGAGGCGGTCGCGGTACTCGTGCCGCTCGTGGACGAGTCACCCGACGACCTGGGCTTGCGCTTCCGGCTGATCTGGGCGTACTTCTCCGGCGGCAAGCCGGCCGAGGCGCGCGAGCTGTTGAACCGCAGCGTCGCCCGCTGCAAGGAGCGCGGCCCCTGGGACGTGGGCATCATGGCGAACTTCGCCGCCACCGCCCAGCAGTGCGACCTGCACGCGGAGGCCGCCGCGATCTACGCCGAACTGATCCCCAACGCCCAGCGGCAGACCGGCTCGCCCAACGGCAGCCTCGCGGAGTACTACCGCAACTACTCGGTGTCGCTCTCGAAGCTCGGCAGGTCGGTCGAGGCGGTGGACGCCGCGAGCGGGGCCATCGTCGCCTGGGGTGCCCAGCACGCCAGCCACCACGGCGGCCTCGCCACGCTGACCATGGCCGTGCAGCAGGCGGCCGACCTCGACGCCCTCGTCGCCCACACCGACAAGCAGACGGCCGAGACGGGGCTGGCCAACCCGACCTTGCGCAAGGCGCTCGGCCAGGCGTACCGCGCCCGGCAGAACTTCGGCCCCGCGATTACGCAGCTCGAACTCGCCGTCGCCGCGCAACCGAACGACCCCGAGACGTTCACGCTGCTGATCGGCTGCTACGACGCCGCCAACCGCAAGCCGGAGGCGGCCGCGCGCATCCTCGAGGCGCTCGACCTGAGCCGGCGCGACCTGGCGCGCTACGAAGACTTGGGCAACCGCTACGCCGCCGCGGGGGACCTTGCCGGCGCGGAGCGGGCCTACACGAGCCTCGTCGAGGCGACGCGCGGCGAGGCCGAGGGCCAGTCGGCGCTCGCCCGCGTCCGGCAGCGTCAGGACCGCTGGGAGGACGCCGCCCTGCACTGGGGCCGAGTCCACGCGGTGCGGTCGCTCGAACCCGAGGGGCTGCTGGGGCTGGCCGGGGCGCAGTTGCACCTCAAGCGGTTCGACGCGGCGCGGGAGACGCTTCGGACGCTGGCCGGCAAGTCGTGGCCGCCGCACGCCGGCGACACGCCCGCCAGGGTCCGCGAACTGGAGGCGAGGTTGCCGAAGTAGCGACCGTCAGAGGGGTTGGCGGCGTCCGTCCGACGGTAAGCTCGCTTGTCGGCGTGACCGGCGGGTGTACCTTGACACGGTCACCCCAACCCATCGAGCCACGTCATGACCCGGAAGAAAGTCTCCTCGGACCAACCCACGACGCCCGCCGCGGACACTCACGACGACGCGACCGACGGGGCCGCGGCCGCGAAGCCGATGCTGAAGTCCCAGGCGATGGACGCCGCGATTGCCGCCGGGGCCGCGTCGCCGTCGGACGCGGTGGCGTACGTCAAGGAGCACTTCGGGCTGGAAGTCAGCGCGAAGCAGTTCAGCACGCACCGGAGCCTGGCCAAGCAGAAGGCGTCGATCGACGCCCGCCAGAAGGCCCCGAAGCCGCCGTTCTCCCCGAGGCCGACGCCGCCCGCCCCGGCCGCGGCCCCGCCCGCGCCCACCGCCCCCACGGTCGCCCCCAGGGTCGGGACGCCCGAAGTCGCGGACGCGGTCCAGGCGATCAAGGGGCTGGTCGATACCCTCGGCGTCGAGCAAGTGAAGCGCATCGCCGGGCTGTTCGGGTCGTAAGGCTGGCCCGGCGAGCGGGGGACGACAGTCCCCCGAGTGCCTCCCCACCCAACACGCTGCCGACTCCACGTCGCGGCTCGCTTCGGGGATTCGCTGACTCGGGGGCTGTCGTCCCCCGCTCGCCTTGGCGATCGCTACGGGATGCCACTCGAAGTCCTGTTAACAATCTTGGCGCGGCGAGACGATCCGCCCGCCGCGGTCACTCCGCCGGGCCGCGGCCGAGGAGCCGCGCCAGCCCGTAGCCGGCCGCGCCCGCCAGTAGCACGCCGGCCGCGCCGAAGCCCAGCATCGCGAAGTCGCGGCGGTCGAGGTCGGTCAGCCGGCGCGGCGCGGGCGGCTCGTACAGCTCCACGTCCACCTCGCGCGCCGCCGGCGCGAAGGCCGTCCCGGACTTCGGGCGGGCCGCCGGCCGCGGCAGGTCGAGCAGCGGGTCGGTCGCCGGCTGGGCGGGCCGCTTCAACTCGGCCGGCAGTTCGACGTTCGTCTCGGTCTCCAGCCACGCCTTGTACGACGGCAGCATGTCCGAAGTCGGGGCGTCGGTCCCGTCCGACGGCAGGAAGGGCGTCAGCGCGAACTCGGCCTCGGCCGGCGTGGCGTAGCGGTCGGCCGGCTTCTTGGCGGTCAGCTTGTCGAAGACCTCTTGCAGCCCGCGCGGGATGTCGGTGCCCAGCGTCGCGAGCGCGGCTGGCGTCTGCGTGGCGTGCTGCACGATCGTCGCCATGACCGTCCGCTCCTGGTACGGCGGCCGACCGGCGATCAGGTGGAACAAGACACACCCCATGCTGTAGATGTCGGCCCGGATGTCCACACTACTCGGGTCGCGGGCCTGCTCGGGGGCCAGGTAGTCGGGCGTGCCCAGGATCGTGCCGACGCCGGTCAACAGCGCGTCCTTGGTCGTCGGGTCGCCCTCGGACTCCGGCGGCGACTCGCGGCCGATGCCGATGTCGAGGATCTTGACCGTCGCCGTCAGGGTCGTCGGCTGGCCGGCCGGCGTGAGCATGATGTTGGCCGGCTTCAGGTCGCGGTGGACCAGCCGCTTCTCGTGCAGGTGCTGCAACCCGGCGAGCGCCTGCGACACGACCCGCACCGCCTCCGGCGCGGGCAGTTTCTTGCGCCGTTCGAGCAGTTCGTCGAGGGTCTCGCCGTCGAGGTACTCCATCGCGATGAACGCCACGGAGCCTTCCCGGCCGACCTGGAAGGCGCGGACGACGTTGGGGTGCTCGAGCAGGGTGAGCAGTCGGCCCTCGCGTAGGAAGCGGTTGAGCGTGTTGGCGTCCTTGACCTTCGACGACGGCAGCACCTTGACCGCGACGAGCTGGCCCGACGGGTGCCGCGCCTTGTAGACGCCGGCCGACTGGCCCTTGCCGATGCGGTCGAGGACGGTGTAGCCGCCGACGAAGAAGCCCTCGGTGTGGCCGCGCTGGATCAGCGTCGCCTGGTACGCCGTCAGGGCTTTCGAGGCGACGACACTGCGGCGGAAGCCGTCGGCGTCGGCGTCGGCGTTGTCGGCGAGCCAGCGGCTCTTGAGCGCGGCGACTTCGGCCTCCGGCAGCAGCCGGCTGCGCGCGATGAGGCCGCAATACTCCGTCACGGTCGTCGCGGGGCTGGCCATCGGTCGGGTTCTCTCACGGGGGTGAGTACGGTCGGTGAGGTCTTCTGGAGCTGGCCTCTGTGAGGCCGGACCGGCGCAAGCCGGCTTGTCTTCCGGCCCTGGGCCGGTCTTCTGGAGCTGGCCGCTGTGAGGCCGGTCTTACTGCCACACACGGGAGTCAGCGACCCAGGAAGTCAGACCGGCCTCACAGCGGCCA
>JANXTD010000942.1 GCA_025352585.1 Fimbriiglobus sp. | reverse complement strand
GCTTCCTGCCCCCCGCCCGACGGCCCCCTCAACGCCCGCTTACGACTTCACGGCCGCCGCGAGCCGGGGCGAGACGAACTCGCGCGGGGCCGCGTCGTGGACCTCATCGACGAGTTCGTGCGCGGTCAGGGCGGCGAGCGGCCGGGGGTCGTTCGGGTAGCGGGCGTCGAGCGGGTGCCACAGCGCCTGGCGGTTGCGGGCGCGCATCTCGAGCACCGCCAGCTTCTCCGGGCTGCCGGGGGCGTGCGCGGTCGGCAGGGGTGCGGCGGCGGCCGCCCCGTTGCCGTTGCCGACCCCGCGGCGGGCGTACTTCGACGTACTCGGGTACTGGTCCTTGACGCCGTCGGTGTAGTAGCAGCTCCAGCACAAGCCGCGCGGCCGGTTGACTTTGCACTTCGAGCAGTGCTTGCAGATCAGGATCATCGCGGTCGTCCTTCGGAATTCGAGTGTCAGGGAATGAGGGGGAGTGCTTAGACGACCCAGGGAAGCCCCCTGGGCGGGGTCAACTCGGTCAGGCCCCGCGGGCACCGACCAACTCGCGGACGGCCGGGACGCGCGGCGCGACCACGACGCGCTCGGCCAAGGCCAGTTCGACTTCGGCGAGCAGTTCGCGGCGCATCTCGTCGCGGGCGGTGTCGTCGAACCAGTTGAGGAACCAGCGGCAGGCGGCCGGCTCGCCGAGGCGGGTGTCGGCCTCGTAGCAGCAGCGGGCGAAGAACTCCTCCACACTGCCGACGGTCTCGAGGCCGTCGCCCTGCCAGCCGCAGAAGCCGAGGGCACACGCCGCCTCGACGGGCCAGTCCTGCACGCACATCAGCGGCGGCGGCGTGGTTGTCGCCCCCTGGACGAGTCGGTGGTCGTCCGACTCGAGGGCGTCGCGTAGAGTGGTCAGTCCCGCAGTCGAAAGGACGGGGGCCAAGCCGCTCCGCCACACCATGCGCCAGCTTTCCATGGTTGCCACCTCTCCTGGTGCGTCCGGCGGGGAGTCTCGGGGGCGACGGCAAGCGGCCCGCCAGGGTCGCCACACGTCCGATCCGTCGCCCAACTCCTCATTGCCAGCCGACAGACTCAATATACGGCTGTACACCACCGATCGCAAGCGGTTTCGGGGCAGAAACGGAGATTTCGCCGCCGTTTTTCGAGGTTTTCGGCGCGCCTAAGGGTGCTAAGTAGACGAAACTAGACACGCCTGGCGGCGCTGCGCGGCGATGGTAGGTGGCGGAATGGTGACAGAGCGGCGTAGCGCTCTGGCGACGCAAGGCATCGAGAACGGTGCCCGGGCCCGGTGGGCGTGCTGGAAGTGCGTGAGGGCATGAATGACGCGTGGCGGCGACGGCCGACGTGGGCCAGCTTGTGCTGGCGATACGACTCGACGAGCCATGACGGCGATTTCCGCTCAGTCAACGATGAGTTTCCCCAGCGTTTCCCGTTTCCCATTCCGTCTGATGTCTGGTGTGATCGAGTTCGATCCACCCCATCACGAACCAAGAGGTCGCATCGGGCAGCAACATTTACTCGGCCTCACGGTTTGACATCAAGAACGTCACGGATTGAGCAGGCCAAGCGGAACCCGTGGTTGAAATTCCTGGCCGATTCCGGGTACGCCCCTCCGACCCGTCCCGCAGAGCACGTTTCCGGGCCGTGGAGCCAACCGCCACCTCGACGTACCCGTCCGGGAGTGCCGTCAGTTGCTGCCTCGGAATCGTCGCACCACTCCCAGACGTTGCCGTGCATGTCATGGAGGCCCAATCGGTTCGGGGGATACGATCCGACTTGGCAAGTTCGTTGCAATCCTTGTCCCTCGGCGGGAGCGAAGTTCGCCTGGTTCATCAGCAGCGTGTTGACCGGTTTGGCGAAGTAAAAATCGAACGCACTTCCAATCCTGTCCACCGGACCGCCCCGGCAGGCGTATACCCACTCCTGTTGCGATGGCAATCGGTAAACCCGACCGCTGTCCTTCTCCTTCGTATTCAGTCTTTCAATAAAGATTTGGCACTCCCCCCAAGACACCGACTCCACCGGAAAGCGTTTCAGCTCCGCATCCGGGACGCCCTTCACGGCCTCACTGCCGGGGCCAGTGCGTGAGAAGTGGCTTGAGATCAGCCCCGTCATGTTCTCCCACTCTTGCTGCGTCACCTCGTATTTTCCCAGGTAAAAGTCGGCCGCAATCTGCACCGTCGTCTCGCCCGGCTTCCCACTCCCACCGGAGAGCCAGCCGCTCCCCTTAGGCACTTTGACGAACTCCATGCCGATACTGTTTTTGAATATCGCTGGCAGCGTGCCATCTGGTGCTGCCGAATCGGGAGTCGGTACAGGAAGAGGTCGCATGACCGGCTTGAGTGTCACTCGCTGGCCACGTTCTACGGTAACGATGGCCGACGATTGCACGACCGGAATGAGGTTGCGATAGCTCCCGAACATGCCAACTGCTGCAATCTCATAGTGCGACACTGTCGTGCCAGCCGGCTGAGTTGTGACGTTCAACTGATAGCGTCCGGGGGACAAGGTCAATGTTCGGGGCTGCCTCATGTCCAGCCAGTCGGTCACGGCTCGGTGTGGCTGATTCTCGTCGATCACTCCGACGTCATTGTGCAATAGAATCATGGAAACAAGGCCCTGCTCCGGCAAGATTTCCAACTCACTCCGGTTGCCCAATTCGAGCGCCGCGGCGTGTCCGAACCACGCCCCCACGCCTACCAGCACAGCAACGACCGCCACCACGACCCACTTCCGTCTACCGGCCTGAGTGCGAGCGGTTTCGCCGCTAGGGGTGCGCGAGAAATCCTCCAGCTTGGCGTTGCCCTTGAGCCGGCCCTCGCAGTCGGCGAGGACCGCGGCGACTTCGCGGGCGGATTGGAACCGGTCGTCCGGCTTCTTGGCGTGGAGCTTGACGATGATGTCGCACAGCCACCCCGGCGTCTCGGGGATAATTTCGCGGACCGGGCGGGGGTCGTCCTCCGCGACTCGCTTCAACACCCCCAAGGTGCTCTCGGCGCGGAACGGCGGCCTCCCGGTCGCCATCTGGTAGACCACACTGCCGAGGCTGAACAGGTCGGCCCGGCAGTCCAACTTCTCCCCCTTGGCCTGCTCCGGGGCCATGTACATCGGCGTCCCGGCGATGACCCCGCTCTGGGAGATGCTGGCGTCGTCCACCGCGCGGGCGAGTCCGAAGTCGGTAATCTTGACCTTTTGGGTCCCGCCCTCGATGAGCACGTTGGCCGGCTTGATGTCCCGGTGGATCAGGTCGTTGGCGTGGGCGGCGGCCAACCCCTCGGCGATCTGGCGGCCGATCCGCACCACCTCAAGCACATCGACCGGTCCGACGCGGTCGAGCCGCTGCTGAAGCGTCTCGCCGGGGATGAATTCCATCACGATGTACGGCAGCGGCTGCTCGCCGACCTCGTAAACCTGCACCACGTTCTCATGCCGCACCTGGGCCGACGACCGCGCTTCGCGGAGGAACCGCTTGCGGGCAGGCGACGTGGTCGCCACCTGCGGCGACAACACTTTGACCGCCACGACCCGGTGGAGTACTTCGTCGTAGGCCCGCAAGACGATGCCGAACCCGCCCCGACCGAGGAGTTGGAGGACTTCGTAATGCCCGATCCGGCCGAGAGAATCGGGGCGGTTCGTCGGGGCAAGGAATCCGAGCGGCGTCTCGTGTTCGTCGGCCGCCTCGCCGTCGTGGCCCGTCGTGCGGGCGGGGTCGGGACCAGGCGAGGCGACCGCCGGGCGGTCGAGCAGACTGTCCGACTCGCCGTGGGCGTGGAGCAACGCGTCCAGTCGGGCGCGCTTGGCCGGCTCACCGGCGCATTCCCGCTCCAGGAACGCGGCACGATCGACCGGGTCGGCGACCGCGACGGCGGCGGCGAATACTTCGAGTTCGTTCACGGCATGAGCCCTCCGCTCCACTCAGCGGATTCCGCGGCGGAAGGGCGCAGCGGATTCCGAAAAAACGATGTCACGACCGGTCCATTTCGACGGCGAGCCACGACCGCGCGTAAGCCCACCAAGTGTCGGCCGTGCGGGCCGACACGCCAATTGCCTGGGCACATTCCGCCAGGGTGAGGCCGCCGAAGTACCGCAACTGAACGAGTTCCGCGAGTTGCGGGTGGTCGCCCGCGAGCCGCGAGAGCGCGTCGTCGAGGGCCGACAGGGCGTCGTCTCGGGGGCGGCTGACGAGGTGACCGGACTCGAGATCGACGCGACGGCCGCCCGCCCGCTTGGCGGCGTTCCTGGCGCGGGCGTGATCGACGAGGATGCGACGCATGGCCTCGGCGGCGGCCTTCAAGAAGTCCGTTCTCGTCGAGAACGGACGCGCCCCGCCGAGTTTCAGGAACGCCTCGTGGACGAGTGCGGTGGGGTCGAGGGTGTGGCCGGGCGACTCGCCGGCCAGGCGCGCCGCCGCGAGTCTCCGCAACTCGAGATACACGAGCGGGAGCAGGTCGGCGGCGGCTTTTTGGTCGCCGGCCGCCTCGGCATCGGGCAGGCGAATCGCCTCCGTCATACGACCGAGTTTAGCGTCAGCGTCGGCCACGGGCAACGGAAAACCCGCGTCATAACCCTGTCCCGACAACTCCGCGCCACGCAGTCGCTTCACTTCTCGCGGCGGGCCGACCAGTCGGTGAGTTGCTCCAGGATCGCCCGGCACTCGCTCGGCGGCAGGCAGTTCAGTGCCGACTTCGCGTTGCGCGTGAACTCGTCGGCGCGGCGGCGGGCGTAGTCGAAACTGCCCGTCTCGGCGAGTTGCGCGGCGACCGACGCCCGGTGGGCCGGGTCGCCGGTGCGCAACTTGTCGCGCAGGCGGTTGGCGTCGGCGGGGGAGAGCTTCGCCAGGGCGTGGATCACCGGCAGCGTCAACTTCTGCTGCTCGATGTCGGTCCCCAGCGTCTTGCCCGCGGTCTGCTCGTTGCCGACCAGGTCGAGCAGGTCGTCGGCGATCTGGAAGGCCAGGCCGAGGTTGCGACCGTAGGACGCGAGTTGCTCGGCGACCTCCTCGCCGGCCCCGGCGTACAGCGCCCCCATGCGGGCACTGACTTCGGTGAGCGCCGCCGTCTTGCCGTCGATAATTTGGAAGTAGTCGGCCTCGCTGAGGTGCAGGTTGCCGCGCTCGCTGACCTGCTTCAGCTCCCCGGCGCAGACGCGGTTGGTCGCCTCGCCGATGAGCTGGCAGGCCCTGACATCGACGGTGCTCGACAGGTGGAAGGCGTGCGTGAACAGCAGGTCGCCGAACAGGATCGCGGTCTTGTTGCCGGCCTCGGCGTTGACCGTGCGGACGTGCCGGCGGGTGTCGGCCTCGTCGAGCACGTCGTCGTGGACCAGCGTCGCCGTGTGGATCATCTCCACGACCGCGCCGAGGGTGTGGTGGGCCGGCGTGACCGGGCCGCAGGCCTTGGCGGCGAGCAACAGCAAGGTCGGGCGGAGCCGCTTGCCGCGGTAGTGCTTGAGGTGCTGGACCAGGCCGCCGATGGGGGACTTGTAGCTCGCCAGGGTCGAGGCGAAGACGCGGTCGGTGGCGTCGAGGTCGGCCGCGACGGGGCCGAAGGGCAGGGCGTGCGGCTTGGTCCGGCCGTTGGCGTGGGTCGGGTGGGCCGGGTCGAGGGCGGTCATCGTCGCCTACTTTCCGCCCTCACGTGCGGCGTCGCGGTGGAAGTCACCGGAGCGGCCGCCGGTCTTGGCCTCCAGGCGGACGGCACCGATCGTCATGCCGCGATCGACCGCCTTGGCCATGTCGTAGACCGTCAGGGCTACGCTGGTAACCGCGACGAGGGCTTCCATCTCAACACCGGTGCGGCCGAATACCCGCGCGGTGGCCGTGATGGCCAGCGTGCCGTCGTCCGGGAAGGCGAAATCGACCGTCACGCCGGTCAGCGGCAGCGGGTGGCACAGCGGGATGAGCGACGCGGTCTGCTTGGCCCCCAGGATGCCGGCGAGGCGGGCGACCGCCAGAACGTCGCCCTTGGCAATGCCGTGGCCGCGGATCAGGGCGAGGGTTTCCGGCCGCATGGTGACCGTGCCCGAGGCGGTGGCGGTGCGCTCCGTCTCGGGCTTGCCGCCGACATCGACCATCCGGGCCGCGCCGCGGTCGTCGAAGTGCGTCAGCGGGTTCATGCGAAGCTCCGGGCCGGGAGTTTGACGCGAATCGCCTCAATCTGCTTGCGGTGGATGCCCTGGTGGATGCCCAGCAGGCAGTGCCAGTGGTGGGCGTCGAGCGGGCCGAACCACGGGTGCGGGGCCGACAGCCCGGTGCCGCGCGGGATCGCCGGCTCGTTCGCATCCGACTGCGCGGCGTCGGCGAGTAGTTGCGCGAACGCCGCCCGAACCTCGGCCGGGGGCAGCTCCCCACGCGGCTTCACGTCCTCGATACGCGACGCCCTGGCGGGGGCCTGCTCGACGCGCAGCCCGGCGACGAGGCGGCGGATGCCGTGGCCGACGATGTTCAGGTGCTCGACGGTCATGGCGACCGACCAGAAGCGCGACGAGTCTTCGATGCCCGGAATGCGGCGGATCAGGACGCGCTCGGCGAGTCGGTCGGCCGGCGTGGCGTCCCACAGCTTGAGGACGGCGGCCCCCTCGGCCTGGAACTGCCGGCCGGCGGCGGGCCAACTGAGTCGCCGGCACAAGAGCGGAAAGACGACGAGGCGGGCGGCGGCGAGTTCGTACCACGGCAGGCCGGCACCGGGCGGTTGGAGTCGCGGTTCGGGCGTCACAGGCAGACCTCACGGGGTGGCGGGATGCTTCCAGTTTAGCAAGCCGTGGGCCGGGAGGCCGCGCGCCGTAGAACTGTCGCGGTGACCCGGTTCCTTCGAGGCCGCCCGTGACCCCCCGCCCCCTCCGCTGGATGCTCGCCCTGCTCACGCTCCTCGCGGTGTTGTTCACGGCCTGGCCGGCCTACCGGGCGACCTTGCGCGTCGAAATTGACGTGAACGAGGGCTGGAACGCCTACTTCGCCGACGCCGCGCTGGGCGACCGCTCGCTCTACCCGACGGCCGACGAACTCATCACCAACAACTACCCGCCGCTGTCGTACTACGCCGTCGGGGCGGTCGGCCGGCTCCCGGTCGTCGGGGACGCGCTGTTCGCCGGCCGGCTACTGTCGCTCGTCGCCGTGTTCGCCACGGGGGGGCTGGTCGCGCTGGGCGTGCGGCAGTTCGGCGGCTCGGGCTGCGCGGCGGCGGTGGCGGGCGTCTGGTACGTCGCCACGATGGGCCGCTTCTTCACCGAGTACGTCGGCATGAACGACCCGCACTTGTTCGCGCAAGCGGCGATGCTGGCGGGCTTCCTGGCGTTCGCGCGGGCGGTGCGGCGCGACCGGGGTTACGGCGTCGCCGTGCTGGCGATGGTCGCGGCCGGCTTCCTCAAGCACAACGTCATCGCCATGCCGTTGGCCGCGTACCTGTGGCTGGCCGTCGAGCGGCCGCGGCGGCTGCCGGGGTGCGTCGCCGTCGGCGGGGGGGCGGCCGCGGGCGGGCTGCTGCTCTGCGACGCCGTGTACGGCCCCGACTTCCTGGCCAACCTGTTCGTCCCGCGCGTCATGAGTTGGCGCTACTCGGTCGGGGCGGTCGGGCACTTGCAGTGGGTGGCCGTGGGGCTGGTCGCGGTGGTGTGCGTCGCGCTCGCCCGGCCGCGCGACTCGGCCGTGCGGCTCGTGGCGATCCTCGCGGCCGTGGCGCTGCTGAGCTTCTTCGGCCAGAAGCTCGGCGCGGGGGTCGCCAACAGCGCGCAGTTCGAGTTGATTGTCGCGGCGGCGCTCGGAGTGGGGCTGGCGTACGAGCATGCCGCGTCGATGGCCCTGGCCCGCCGCGTGCCGCCGAACCGGTTGCGGGTCGCCCTGCTCGTCGCGCTGATCGTCCGGCTCCTGGCGTCGGGCCGAACGGAGCCGGCCCGGCTGTGGCTC
>JANXTD010000936.1 GCA_025352585.1 Fimbriiglobus sp. | reverse complement strand
GTCTCCCACTTGTCGAAGTGGTAGCGGCCGCCGTTGGCGACGACGCTCTTCGGCACCTCCACGCCGCCCAGCCAGGCGACGATGTCGAGCTGGTGCGCGCCGATGTCCGTCATCAGTCCGCCGGCGTAGTCCCAGTACCAGCGCCACGACCAGTAGCGGTGCGCGTCGAACGGCCGCTTCGGGGCGCTGCCTAAGAAGGCGTCCCAGTCGAGCCTCTTGGGGTCGTACTTGAAGTCCTTCGGCACCGCAAAGGGGTCTTTCAGGGTCCAGTTGCGGCAGTCCCAGACCTTCGCCCAGACGAGCTTGCCGAAGGACCGCGCCCGCACCGCCTTGGCCGCCTCCTCCCAGTGCGGGCCGCTGTGCCGCTGGTTGCCGACCTGGACGACCTTCTTGGCCTTGCGCACGGCGTCGATCATCTCGACGCCCTCGTCGATCGACTTCGTCAGCGGCTTCTCGACGTAGGCGTGCTTGTCGGCCGCCATCGCCGCGAGCAGGTGCTCCTTGTGGTGGTGGTCCGGCGAGGTGATGACGACCGCGTCGAGGACCTTGAGGTCGAGCAACTTGCGGTAGTCGCCGAAAGTCTCCGCTTCGTCGCGGTCGGCGGCGACGAGTTGCTCCTGCATGGCGTCGAGGCGGAATTCGGCCACGTCGCACAGGGCGACGACGTTTTGCCCGAGCTTGAGCAACTCGCGAACGATCGCCTTGCCGCGGTTGCCGCAGCCGATGACGCCGACGGCGAGTTTGTCGTTGGCCCCGGCCGCCTGGAGGGACGGCAGCCCGAGGGTGACCGCCCCGAGTGCCGCTGAGGTTTGCAGGAACACGCGGCGGCTGGGGGCGGGCATGAGTCGTCTCCGGGGCGGGGACTAGACCGTGACTTCGACGCCGTCGCACGCCGACTTGGCCAGGGCGTCCAGGACGCGAGCCGTCTTGACCGCCTCGTCGGGGTTCGGGTAGCACTCGCGCTTCTCCCGCACCGCCGCGGCGAAGTCGTCGATCATGCAGACGATCTGGTCGTGGCCGGGGGTCTCGACGACCTCGGTTTTGAGCCCGAAGTCGCCGTCCTGGCGCAGGATCTCGAAGCCGGCGTGGGCGTCGGGGATCCACATGTTCGGGATGCGGATTGTTCCCGTGGTGCCGACGATCTCGACGTGGGTCCGCAGCGGGTGCGTGAAGCCGCAGTCGAAGGTGGCGGTGCGGCCGTAGGGGAAGACCATCACCCCGCTCATGCCGACATCGACGCCGTTGGCGTAGTGGGCTGAGGCGTAGACCCGCAGCGGCTCGGCCCCCATCCACCAGCGGATCGCGTAGGTCGTGTAGCAGCCCACGTCCAGCAGGCCGCCGCCGCCGGCCTGTGGCTGCATGCGGATGTTGCCCGCCGGCAAGCCGTCGAGGTTGAAAGTGAACGCCGCGACGACCTTCTCGACCGGCCCGATGGCCCCGGCGTCGATCGTCGCGCGAATCTTGGCGGTGCGCGGGTGGTGCGGCCACATGTGGCCGTCCATCAGCCGCACGCCCCGCCGGCGGCAGTGGGCGACCAGCGCCTCGGACTCGGCGGCGTTGACCGTCAGCGGCTTCTCGCACAGGACGTGCTTGCCGGCGTCGGCCGCCTTGCGGGTCCACTCGTCGTGCAGCGCGTTCGGCAGCGAGATGTACACGGCGTCGATCTTGGGGTCGGCCAGCATCGCTTCGTAACTGCCGAAGGCGTGCGGGATGCCCCGCTTCGCGGCGTACTCGGTCGCCTTGGCCAGGTCGCGGCTGGCGACGGCGACCACTTCGGCCGTGCTCGATTTGGCGAAGGCGGGCAGCAGGCGGTCGTTGATCTTGGCGGTGCTGAGCACCCCCCAGCGCAGTTTTTCGGCCATCACGATGAGAGTCCCGAGAGGAAGGCAGTCGTGCGCTCAACCTACGGCCCCGCCGCCCCGGACGCAACCGCCGCGCATCCAGTGTGGTCAAGTTCGGCCGGCGGCGCGATAATCGTCGGCATGGACGACACGCCGCTCACGCTCAGCTACGACCGCGGCACCGTGCTCCTCGGCGACGTGCCGAAGTCCCTCGACCCCACAACACTCCCCGGCGTGCGCTACGACGAGCGGACCCTGAGCTACCGCGCCCAGGGCCGCGACTACCGCGCCATCGTCGAGCACCTGATCCGCGAGAAGCTGCCGTACACCGACAACGCCCGCGGCTGGCCCAACGCCCCGACCGGCTGGACGCTGCACACCGACCGCCAACCGCACCCGCACCAGGCCGAGGCGCTCGACGTCTGGTGGAAGACCGGCCGCCGCGGCACCGTCGTGTTGCCGACCGGCACCGGAAAGACGTACGTCGCCGTGATGTGCATGGCCAAGCTGGGCCGGCCGACGCTGATCGTCACGCCGACGCTCGACCTGTTGCGGCAGTGGCAGGACCAACTCACGGCGTTTTTTCAGGTCGAAGTCGGGGCCGTCGGCGGCGGCGACTACGACTTCCGGCCGATCACCGTCACCACTTACGACTCGGCGTACATCCACCTCGAACGCTGGGGCAACAAGTTCGGCCTGCTGATCTTCGACGAGGTCCACCACCTGCCGGGGGCGACCTACCTGATGACCGCGACCGGCAGCCTCGCCCCGTTCCGCTTGGGCTTGACGGCGACCCCCGAGCGGGCCGACGGCGGCGAAGACCTGCTGCCCGACCTGATCGGCCCGATCGTC
>JANXTD010000918.1 GCA_025352585.1 Fimbriiglobus sp. | reverse complement strand
CCTCGCCGCAGCCGACGATGGTGCCGCCGGTGCCGACCCCGCTGACGAAGACGTCGAAGTCGCCGCCGGTGCAGCGCCAGATCTCCTCGGCGGTCGTGACGCGGTGGACCTGCGGGTTCGACGGGTTCTTGAACTGCTGCGGCATGAACGCCTTCGGCTCGACGCCGAACTCGCGGAACAGTTCCTCGGAGCGGGCGACCGCGCCGTTCATGCCGCGCTCGGCGGTGGTCAGGTGCAACTCGGCCCCGAACGCCTTGAGCAGCCGGCGGCGTTCGAGCGACATGCTCTCGGGCATCGTGATGATCAGGCGGTAGCCCTTGGCAGCGCAGGCGAAGGCGAGGCCGATGCCGGTGTTGCCGGAGGTCGCCTCGATGATCACGGTGTCCTTGGTGACCTTGCCGGCGGCCTCGGCGTCTTCGAGCATCGCGACGCCGATGCGGTCCTTGACTGACCAGAGCGGATTGAAGTTCTCGAGCTTGGCAATCACAGTCGCCTGCAAGCCCTGCGTGACGCGGCGGAGCCGGATGAGCGGGGTGCCGCCGATGGTTTGGGTGATGTCGTCGAAGATTTTCGGGCGGATTTGGGTCGTCTCGACCATGACATGGCCCCAGGAGGAAGTGGGAATCGTCACCAAGATGATACGCGACCTCGACAATCCGCAAAGCGCGAAACGGGCCGCCGGGGGATGAAGTGGTTGCGTCGGCGCGAACCCGCGGTAAAATGCGGTCGTCCGTGAGTGTCGGAAGGGTGGCAGAGCGGTTTAATGCGTCAGTCTTGAAAACTGAAGTGGGGCTTGCCCCTACCCAGGGTTCGAATCCCTGCCCTTCCGCTCGTCTAGAACTGGTTCTCAACACGATCGCGGGTAATGCCGACTCTCATTCTCACGCCCCGCTTCACCGAAGACTCCCAAGCGTTGTGGCGAGCCGCGGGGCGACTCGGGTGGGGCGTCGAGCGCCTGGCGACTTGGCGGGTGCCCGATGGGTTGTGCCACGTCGTCGAGCCGGTCCTGTACCTCGAAGCGCTATTCGGGCCGACCCTCGCTGCGGCGTTCGGGCTGAAACTCCTGGAGCCGTCCGTCGAGTGGCTCCCACTTCTACCCGCCGAGTACCGTCAACGCGACATCTCCCTCACTACGCTCCGTGAAGCGCGGTGCCTCACGAAGCCGATGTTCGTCAAGCCGCCGAACGACAAGAGCTTCCCGGCGCGAGTCTACAAGGGGTCCGAACTGCCGGAGGGCTACGACGACGAGTCGCCGGCTCTCGTCGCCGAAGTCGTCGCGTGGGAGAAGGAGTTTCGCTGCTTCGTCCTGGACCGCGTGCCACGTGCGATCTCCGTCTACCTCCGGGGTGGGGAGTTACAACGCGCGAACGATTTCCGCGCGACCGGTGAAGAACTGGCGGACGCGGAGGGCTTCATTCGGCGTGTGCTTGCCGACCCGCGTGTCGAGTTCCCGCAGGCCGTGGTGCTCGACGTTGGCGTGATCGCCGGTCGCGGCTGGGCCGTCGTCGAGCAGAATGCGGCGTGGGGGTCTGGGATTTACGGCTGCGACCCGTGCGAGGTTCTCGAAGTCCTGCGGCACGCGGCCGTGGCAATCTGACGGTGACTCCGTTCGCCCAGGAAATCTCCGCGAGCCTGCCGGAATTCGCCGCGATTGCTCACCCGGTGGCACGCCGGTCGCGTAAGAATTCGGTGTTCACGCTCCGGAGATTGGGTAAGATGGGCACCACACCATGAGCAATGAACCCGACGCCTTCCTCCGAACCATCCTGGCCAACCCGGCCGACCCGCTGCCCCGCCTCGTCTTCGCCGACTGGCTGGAGGAGTCCGGGACGCGCTCGAACGTCGCCTGGTCGAAGTTCCTGCGGCTCTCCGAAGAGGTCGCCGAACTGGCCCCCGGCACCGAAGCCCACGGCAAGAAGTCGCGGCTGGTGGCCCGCCTCGGCACGATGATTCAGGCCAAGCTGCGCTACAAGGCGGAAGTCTTCGTCGCCCACGCCGAGTGCCTGCGGCGGGTGTTGCCGCTGCGCTGCATGCTTCTGGATGTCGATACGGTTTCGGTGTCGGCCGAGTTGGCGGACATCCTGCCGGCGAGCCTGGCCCAAGAGTACGGCGTGGTGCCGCTGCACCTCGACGCCACGACTTTGACCGTCGCCGCCGAGGACTTGGCCGCCGACGCGGCCGACACCCTCGGCTTCCTGGTCGATCGCCGCGTCGAGTGGGTGCCGGCCCCTCGGGAGGCGTTGCAGCGGGCCATCGAGCGGGCTTACGACGCGGTCGGCGTCGAGCCGGTCGATTGCGTGACCTTCAGCATCCCGTTCGCCCCGCCGCTGCGCCTCGAAGACGCGCAAACTCCGGCGCACCGCATCGTCGAACTGTTCCTCAGCGACGCCCGCGACGAGGACGTGCGCGACATCGTGATCCGCCGCTCCGGGCCGCGGATCGAAGTCCGCTTCTACCGCCCCGGCACGCCGGAGTACGACATCTGGGGCGGCTTCCCGCCGTCGGTCCACCTGCCGATGGTCAACCACTTCCGCCGATTGGCCCGCTTGCCGGTCGAGAACCCGGAACCCGAGCAGTCCGGCATCTTCCGCTACCACTTCGGCCGGCAGTTCTACGACGTGGCGTTGCGCATCCAGCCGGGCGTCTCGGGTCCGCAAATCCACCTGACGATTCTGCCCTACCTCGCCGAGCCGACGGTCGCCGCCAACCGCGTCGCGTAGCCGCCGGCGTGAAATCTTACGGTTTCGCTCAAGATCGTGAAGCTTTCCGGTTGACCGGGACTACCCCCAGTCTTCATAATGATCGATGCAAGCCCCGCGCGGATCGGCGGGGGACGTTTCGCAGAGCGGTCGGCGGCCGCCCTGCCAGCCTCGGAAGGGCTGGTGATGACCCGCCGTTGACATAAACATAATTCGATCGCGTGCCGTTGGTGCTCCGTACTCGGTGAATTTGACCCTGCCGCTCGCACGGCAGGCTGACGCCCGGTGGGGCTGAGCGAACGGTCGCCCCCCGACTCGTTAACCCTTTGGGAACTTGGACTTCCAGCCCACGCTGCGAAAAGCCGGACGGCCCCGCGACATGGGGGGCGTGCCGGCGCAGGGTTACAGGGTTCCGGCCCGCCGAGCCGTACTGCACCGACGCCCCGTGAAGGAGCTGTTCGGATGGATCACCCCGCGCTCATCACCGGGCTGGCGATACTCGTCACCCTCGTGTTGCTTGGCGTTGGCTACGCCTTCTTTCGCGCCAACACGCGAGGGGTAACCGCGGTTGCTACGGCCCCGCCGGCCCCACTACTCTTGCCGCCCGGCCCCGCCGAGGAGGAGCAAGTCCGCCTCGGCGAGTCCCGCGCTCAAGCCATCCTCGAGAACGCCCGCCGCGACGCCGAGCGGCTCATGAAGGACGCCGAGCACCGCGCCAAGGACGAGTCGTACCGCCGCCGCGAGGAGTTGAACAAGGAACTCGACGCCGCGCGGGTCGAGTTGCGCGAGCAGGAGCGCCGCGCCCAGAAGCGGGAGGACGCCGCGGAAGACGCCGCCAAGGAACTCGCGCGGAAGGACAAGCAACTCGACGCCGCCCAGCGTAAGGCGACCGAACAGCAGTCCGCCTACGACAAGAAAACGGCCGAACTCGACGCGGTCATCGCGCTCGAGACCAAAGCCCTGCACGACATCGCCGGCCTGAGCCGCGAGGCGGCCGAGGCGACGCTGTTCGAGAAGCTCGAGCGCGAACTGACCACCGAGTTCGCCGCCCGCATCCAGAAGCACACCGACAACTTGAAGGGCGAGTGCGAGGCGAAGGCCCGCGAGATCATCACGATCGCCCTGCAACGCTACGCCGCGCAGCACACCGCCGACTCGACGGTCAGCACGGTGGACATCCCCGACGACCAGATGAAGGGCCGCATCATCGGCCGCGAGGGGCGCAACATCCGCACCTTCGAGAAGTGTACCGGCGTCGATGTCATCGTGGACGACACCCCCGGCGTCGTCGTCGTGTCGGCCTTCGACAACGTCCGCCGCGAGACGGCCCGAATCGCCCTGACGAAGTTGATCCTCGACGGCCGCATCCACCCGACCCGCATCGAAGAAGTGGTGCTCGAAACGCAGCAGGAGATGGAGAAGACGATTCAAGAGGCGGGGCAACAGGCAGTGTTGAACGCCGACGTGGCGATGCCGCACGAGAAGATCGTCCACCTGCTCGGCCGGCTGAAGTTCCGCACCAGCTACTCGCAAAACGTGCTGTTGCACAGCCTCGAAGTGGCGCACCTGTGCGGCATGATGGCGTCGGAACTCGGCCTCGACCCGCGGTTGGCCCGGCGTTGCGGCCTCCTGCACGACGTGGGCAAGGCGGCCGACCACGAGATGGAAGGCGGCCACCCCAAGGTCGGTGCGGAACTCGCCAAGCGTTACGGCGAGACGAGTAAGGAAGTCCTGCACGCCATCGCCG
>JANXTD010000904.1 GCA_025352585.1 Fimbriiglobus sp. | reverse complement strand
ACCCGACACCCGACACCCGGTCTTAACTCTGCGACACCCGATCCCCGACACCCGACACCCGAGTTAGCTCCCCCGCCAGGAACGCCGCGGCCCGCGAACAGGCCCCCGGCACCGCGACCCGCTCGCGCAAGGCGCGGAGTTCCGCGACGGTGGCCGCGTGGGCCTCGGGCGAGGTCAGCCACGTCACGATCGGTGCCGCGAGTTCGTCCGGGTTGTCGCGCGTCGTCGGGAACTCCGGGAAGAGCTGGCGGTCGGCCAGGAGGTTTACCAGGCAGATGAATTTCGTCGTCACCAGTTGCCGGGCGACGACGCCGAAGGCCGGCGTGATGCGGTAGACGATCACCGACGGCTTGAGCCGGTACAGCATTTCGAGGGCGACCGAGCCGGACACCGCCAACACCGCGTCGGCGGCCTCCAGGATTTCGGGCGTGCGGCGGACGTGGACCTCGACCGGCAGGTCGCTCCCGGCCAGCATCTCGCGGATCTGCGCGGCGTGCTTGTTGCGGTACGCGGCGACGTGGAAGCGGACCCCCGGCACCGCTCGCCGAATGCGGGCGGCGGCTTGCAACATCAGCGGGACGTTCGACAACACCTCTTGCGTGCGGCTGCCCGGCAGCAGCGCGACGATCGGCGTGCCGGCGGCCCGCAACTCGGCGACGTGCCCGGCGTCGGGCACCTCGTGGCGCAACTCGTCGAAGTAGGGGTGGCCGATGTAGTGCGTCGTGACCCCGCGCTCGCGGTACCACGTCTCCTCGAAGGGCAACGCGGTCAGCACGCACTTGACCCAGCGGCGCATCTTCGAGACGCGCCAGCCGGCCCAGGCCCAGAGCTGCGGCGGCACGAAGTAGTAGACGGGGATGCCGGCGCGGTGGGCGCGCTTGGCCAGCGAGAAGTGGAAGCCGGGGTAGTCGATCACCACGACCGCGTCCGGCTTCTCGGTGCGGAAGTACTGCTCACTCTGGCGGACGATGCGTAGGAAGTCGGGCAGCCGGGCGAGCGCCTTGCCGAGCCACATGACGGCGAGTTCGGTCAGCGGGTAGCGGAGTTCGACCCCGGCCGCCGCCATCTTTTCACCGCCGAGGCCGACGAGCTTGGCGTCCGGGAAGTGTTTGAGCAGTTCCCGCGCGAGGTTGGCGGCGTGCAAGTCGCCGCTCGGCTCGCCGGCGCTCAGGAAGATGTGCATCGCGGTCGTCTCGGCCGCAGGGGACTTCGGGCGGGGGCATTCTAGAAAGAAACGCGCGGCCGGTCGCCCCGCCGCCCCGAACCGCCCCCGCAAGTCCCGGTCGTCACTCGGCTTGGGCCGCCGCGACCTTGACCGGGTCGCCGGGCTGCGGCCGCTTGGCCCCCGGTAGGTCGGTCGCCTCGGCGACCTTGCGGTAACCCATCGACCGGAGGACTTCGAGGACTTCGCTCCAGGTGGGGAACGGCCGGCGGTTGTCGCGCTTGTAGCGGTCCATCGCCTTCATGAAGTCGGTCTCGTCGTCCGAGTAGTCGCGCTCGCAGGTCGTCGGGTCGATGAGCCGGCGGCGCTCACTCTTCTTGCGCTTCTCGGCGGCGTTGATCGCGCGGCGGCGGTCGGTCGCGACGGGGATCGTCCGCTTGCGGCGGTCGTTGGGGAAGGTCCCGTCGGCGTCGGGCGTCATGTCACTCATGGTGGGGTGTCTCGAAGCGAGGGAAGCCGTCGGCGGACCTTGGCGAGTCAAGGCGACCGACGGTAGGGGCACTCGCGGGGCGGAATTATCCAAGTATGCAAGGCACCCGCAGCCAGGACGCCATAAATTACCCGCCGGATGCGCGAAGTCAAACGGTTTTCCCGGCCGGGACGGTGCAATCGGTCGAGCCGCGTCGGATGTCGCCCCCGCCCGGAATCTTCAACGCCCCGCGGGAAACTTCTCAAGCCGCCGACGGGGAACGCCGAAGGCTCGATAGCCCCACTCGCCGACGTAAACCGCCTCAGCCTCCCCACCGGACCGACCCGCATGCACAGCCTCGGCGTCGCCAACGTCATCCACGTCTTCGACTTCTACCTGGCGCTGATGTTCGTCCTGGGCCTGTCGCGCCGCTACATGGTCTACTACGACTTCGTCCGCCTGCTCGTCGCCGTCCACGGCCGCTGGCCGCGGCTGCTGACGCGCCTGAAGGCCCACCACGGCGTCCTCGTCACGACCGAAGTCTTGCGGCCACTTGTCGTCGCGGTCGCCCTGATGCTCACGCAGTTCCTCTGCTCGCGGCTGATCTTTCCCACGGCCGAACTGACGGTCGACGAGATGCGGGTCGCCGGCTGGCCGGTGGCGGTAATCCTCGCCGGCGTGATCCCGATGCTCGCGGTGGAC
>JANXTD010000883.1 GCA_025352585.1 Fimbriiglobus sp. | reverse complement strand
CGTGGTCAGGATCGCGGGGACCGTCAGCGCGATCGAGTACTGCCACGCCCCGAGCATGACGCAGAACTCGCCGACGAAGCCGCACAGCCCCGGCAGCGCCATCGACGCGAAGAACAGGACGACACTCACGCCGGCGAACAGCGCCAGCACGGTGAACTCGCGCGCGGTCGCCTCGGGGTACGCCGCCGTCGCGGAGTTGACGCCCAGGAAGACGCGCTGCCAGGCCCGCAGCAGGTACATCGCCGTCACGATGGTGGTGAGGACCGCGGGGACCGTCAGCGCGATGGAGTATTGCCACGCCCCGAGCATCACGCAGAACTCGCCGACGAAGCCGCACAGCCCCGGCAGCGCCATCGACGCGAAGAACAGGACCACGCTCACGCCGGCGAACAGCGGCATCGGCTCCTTGAGGCCACCGAGGCGGTCGAGGTCGCGGTGGTGGGCGCGGTCGTAAACCACACCTACGACGAAGAACATCCCGGCCGCGCTGACCCCGTGCGCGACCATCTGGTAGACGGCCCCCGACAGCGCCAGTTCGTACGCCTCCCCGGCGGTGCCCCACGCGGCCAGGCCCAGCACGACGTAGCCCATGTGGCTGATCGAGCTGTACGCCAGCATCTTCTTGAAGTCGGTTTGGCCCAACGCCGCGAGTGCCCCGTAGACGATACTCACGACGCCGGCCAAGCCGAGGTACCACGCCAGTTCGTTGGCGGCCCACGGGCAGATCGGCAGTGCGAAGCGGATCAGCCCGTAGCCGCCGAGCTTCAGCAGCACCCCGGCCAGTACCATCGACACCGGCGTACTCGCCTCGACGTGCGCGTCCGGCAGCCAGCCGTGCAGCGGCACCAGCGGCAACTTGACGGCGAACCCCAGGACGAGCAGCGCGAACACGGCGTACTGGAACGTCGGCGTGCAAACCGGCTGCGCCTTGAAGCGGGCGAGGGCGGCGACGCGGTCGGTGCCCGGCGCGAACAGCCCGACTTGGCCCTCGGCGAGTGCCGGCTGCCCGGCGGCGGGGCGGGAGTGCAGGCGCTCGTCCTTGCCGCCCAGCACGAGCATCGCGGCGCGGCCGGCCTTCGCCAGGGTCGTGAAGTCGAAGGTGTGGACCTCGACACGCTCGGCCGCCTGCTCGGCGCTCAACGTCGGGTCGAGTTTGCGCAAGTCCGCGACCTTGGCGGCGACAATACCGGAGTCGGCGAAATCGCGCACGTTGACGGAGTAGAGCGCGAGGATCGCCCCCAGCAAACAGACGCTGCCGGCGAGGGTGTAGACGACGAACTTGGTCGCCGCCGCCTTGCGGTTCGGCCCGCCCCAGAGGCCGACCAAAAAGAACATCGGCAGCAGGATCATCTCGTAGAAGACGAAGAACAGGAACAAGTCGAGCGCCAGGAACGCCCCCAACACCCCCGTTTCGAGCGCCAACAGCAGGATCAGGTAGCCGCGTAGGTTCTCCGTGACGGTCCAGCTCGCCACGACGGCCATCGTCATGACGAAGCCGGTGAGCAGCACCATCGCGAGGCTGATGCCGTCGATGCCCAGGGCGTAGTCGATGTTCATGCCGCTGACCCACGGCCGGCGGGTGAGCAGGTCGTCGGAGCGGTACGGCCTCGGCAGCGGCAGCGCGTTGGCGTCGGCGAACGCCCGGTCGGAGCGGGCTTGTAGGCTCGTCTCAGGGTGGTACAGGTTGGCGAGATTGCGGTCGGAGTACGTCTCGAGCAGCGAGTAGTAATCGACGAACCGGCACGCCCCGAGCGTCAGCGTCGCGGCCGCCGCGACGAGCGCCCACCAGCGCATGAACTCCTTGAAGCGCGACGGCACCCCGAGCAGCACGAGCGCGAACGCGAGGGGCAGGAACACCTGCGCCGTCAGCGCGATCAGATCGACTTCGCGCACGGCGGGGTTCATGCTGTCTGACTCGGGTGTGGGGTGTCGTCGCTCGGGTATGGGGTATCGGGTGTGGGGTATGGCCAAGCCAAACCCTACGCCGTGACCCTTGAGGTGGGGGTATAGGGCTTGTCGCCCGGAGTACCAAGGCGAGTTTGGCGCGGCGGTTTTTAGAACTCCGCTCGGCGGAGTCGTCGGCTCCGCCGTAGGGGGCGCAGGCCGGGTGCCCACGAGGGGTACCCCTACCGTTCGCCTGCGGCGGTGCCGAAGTCTAGCGCTCGCCCGCACGGGACCGGCATCGCCGAATTCGTGTAGGAGTGCCCCTTGTGGGTACCCGGCCTGCGCTTCCATCAGTTCGCTTGCGAGAAGCGCCGTCCTACCGCATCAGCGTCAGCGCCGACAGCGCGCCCAGCAGGCACGCCGCCAGCGCCAGCACGTAGTGCCGGACGTTGCCGGTTTGGGTGCGGCGCAGCCGGTCGGCCAGACGCGGGGCAATCGTGGCCGGCAGGCTCATCGCGGCGTCGAGGCTCAGGCGTTGGCCCTTGTCGCGCGACGCCACCAAGTGGCCCAGGGCGAGCGTCGGGCCGCTGAACAGCACGCGGTACAGCGTGTCGAACTTCGAGCGGCGCGGCTCACCCGTGCGGATGTGGGTTATCGCCGCGGCGAAGCCGAGGAGGAAGCAGCCGGTCCCCAGCGCGAGCGTCAGGGCGTGGCCGTCGTGGGCGGCGGGCGGGTTGCTGGGGCGGGCGAGGGCGAGGAAGTTCGCCAGGACGGAGTGGTCGGCCTCCCAGATCGGCAGGCCCAGGCCAGCGACGGCCGTCAGCGCGGCGAGCGCCAGCAGCGGCAACGCCATCGACGGCGGCGACTCGTGGGCGTGGCTGGCGGCGTCGCTGCGTGGGCTGCCGGCGAACGTAAGCAGCCAGAGGCGGAGCATGTAGTACGCCGTCAGGGCCGCGCCGACGAACGGCAGCACGCCGAGCCAGGCGAGCGGTTGCCCGCTTTGGGCGAAGGCCAGCGACTCCCCGAGGATCAGCTCCTTGCTCGCCCAGCCGGACAGGAACGGCACGCCGCTGATCGCCAACACGCCGACGAACATGGTCACGGCGGTCAGCGGCATCCGCCGGCGCAGGCCGCCCATTTTGCGCAGGTCTTGCTCGTGGTGCAGCGCATGAATCACGCTGCCGGCCACGAGGAAGAGCAGAGCCTTGAAGGCGGCGTGCGTGACGAGGTGGAACACGCCGGCGGTCCACGCGCCGATGCCGACGGCGAAGACCATCAGGCCGAGCTGGCTCATCGTCGAGTACGCCAGCACCCGCTTGATGTCGGTCTGCGTCACGGCGACGACCGCAGCGTACAGCATCGTGAACGCGCCGACGCACTGGACGACAAGCAAGCAGTCCGGCGTGAACATCGGGTAACAGCGGGCCAGTAGGTAGACGCCGGCGGCGACCATCGTCGCGGCGTGGATCAGCGCCGACACCGGCGTCGGGCCTTCCATCGCGTCCGGCAGCCAGGTGTGCAACGGCCACTGCGCCGACTTGCCGACGCACCCCGCGAACAGCCCCAAGCCCATCACCAGGGGCAGCCAGCCGTCGGCCGGCGGGGCGTGGGTGAGGGCGACGAGGTCTAAGGTACCATGCAGTTGCCAGGCGGCGAAAATCCCCACGAGGAAGCCGGCGTCGCCGACGCGGTTCATCACGAACGCCTTGGTCGCCGCGGCAACGGCGGCCGGGCGTTCGGTGTAAAAGCCGATGAGCAAGTACGACGACACGCCGACGAGTTCCCAGCCGACGAAGACGTGCAACAGGTTGTCGCCCAGCAACAGGAACAACATGCTGAACGCGAACAGCAACAGTTCGAGGAAGAACAGCCCGAAGCGGCCGCGGCGGACGGTGTGCGTGACGTGATCCGTGACCGTGGGGTTGGCCTCGTCGCGCAGGTAGCCCAGCGAGAAGAGCATCACCAGTGTCGTGACGGCACAGACCATCGGCACCATCACCGCCGTCAGCGCATCGACGCGGTAGCCGAGGCGAAGTTGCGCCACGGCGTTCGGCTTCGACCCCAGCCGCACCCAATCGACCGACTCGCCGTAAGCGTGGCCCGCGAAGTCCCCCAGGGCCAACCCGGCGAACGCGGTGACGGTGGCGAGCGCCATCACGGCGGC
>JANXTD010000851.1 GCA_025352585.1 Fimbriiglobus sp. | reverse complement strand
CCGGCGTAGATCACGTTGCGCCAGTGGTTCATCCCCGACGTGCCGATGATGCCGACCAGCTCCGCCGGGGCGTTCGCAGGGTCGCCCTCGCCGGCAATCGCCAGCTCCCGCGCCGGGATCGCCGAGCGCTCCAGCGCGTCCATCGGCGACCGACCGCCCGGCAACGCTACCGCCGCGACGGCCGCCGGCGTGGCCGCCTTCGGCAGCGTCACCTCGACGTTGCCCTTCGCGTCCACTCTCGCCGTCGCCCCGTCGGGTACCTCGACCGTCGTCTCGCTGCCGTCCGGCCGCTTGACCTTCAGCACGATCACCCCGGCCAGCACCGCCATCACCGCGGAGAACCCGGCCGCCGCGACCCACGCCCAGCGGCGCGGCCGGCGTGGCGGGGCGGCCCGCGCACTGCGCGGGGCCGGCGGCCCGAGGTCGAGGGCCGTCCACAGGTCGGGCGCGGCGGGGACGTACGCCACGAGGGTCTGCGTCACGGCGGACTCGGGGCCGCCGGGGGCGCGCAGCAGTTCCGCGACGCCCGCCGCCGACTGCGGCCGCCCCGCCGGGTGCTTCGCCAGCAGCCGCGTGATGAGGTCCGAGAGGGCCAGCGGCACGTCGGCGATGGTCGCGGCCGGCGGCGGGGTGTGCGTGGCGATCTTGGTGAGCACCGCCAGGACCGTCGGCGCGTGGAACGGCCGCCGGCCGGTGGCGACTTCGTACAAGACACAGCCGAGGCTGAACAGGTCGGCCCGGTGGTCGAGGTGTTCACCCGCGGCTTGCTCCGGGGCCATGTACGCCGGGGTGCCCAGGACCGCGCCGTCGGTCGTGAGGTGCGGCCGGTCGGCGTCGTCCGGCCGGGCCAGGCCGAAGTCGAGCACCTTGACGCGCCCCGTGCCGGCCTCGAGCCAGATGTTGGCCGGCTTCACGTCGCGGTGGACCAGCCCCCGCGCGTGCGCCGCCGCCAGCCCGAGTGCCACCTCCCGGCCGACGCGCAGAGTCTCGGCGGCCGTCAGCCGCCCCTCGCGCTTGAGCCGGTCGGCGAGCGTCTCGCCCTTGAGCAGCGGCATGACGATGAACGGCACGCCCGACTCCTCGCCGACGTGGTGGATCGCGACGACGTGGTCGTGCTCGATGCACGCCGCGGCGCGGGCCTCGCGCAGGAAGCGCTCGCGCGACGTGGGCACGGCCGCGGCCGACGGCAGTATGACCTTCAGCGCGACCTCGCGGCCGAGCTTCTCGTCGAGAGCCAGGTAGATCGCGCCCATGCCGCCGCGGCCGAGCACACGCAGCACGCGGTAGTGCCCCAGCCGGCGGAGTTCGCCGGGGGCGACGGGCGGGCCGAAGCCGGGGTCGGCGGCCGGCGGGGCGGCCGGCGGCAGCGACGCGGTCGTGTCGCCGGAGTGAGGCGGCGAGGTCTCCGGGTGCGACGGCGAAGTCTCGGGTTCGTTGGGCTTGGTCAGCGGCGTCATGCGGTCGTCCCTTTCTCGGCGGCGGCTCTCTGGGTGCCCAGGGGGTTGCCAGGACTCGCCGGCGGAAGCGCGGCTACCGTCGTAGGATGGTCGCGGAGGCCGGGGTAGGCAAGTCGCGAAGCGAAGAATCCGGGGCCGGAGCCGCCGCGGCCCGTTTCGCAAGGGGGCGAAGGCGGAATCGTCAGCGGACCAAGCGTCCGGGGCGGCGAGTCTGCCCCACTCGACGCTTTATAATACGCGATGCGGTGAACGCCGCGGTCAGTACTGAGTGGGGGCTTTCTTCGTCTCCCTCGTAACTTTCGTCGCCAGCTTGGCACGACGGACCTTGCGAGCCACAGTGTTCACCCTCGGCGTGGCGTGGGTTGTCCGCCATTCGAGACTTACGGCAGTCGGAAGCCCCAAGATGTGGCCTAATGCGACGGAAAGAAGTCAGCGTGAGGGCGGCACCCGACCCGAGTTGAACGCCGTAACCCCATTACTGGCCTACACTTGTCGCACGAGCAATCTCAGGCAGCGTCGCGACACTCCAAATGGCGTGAAGACAACGCGGCACTCGCTGCGTCCCCCCATCGCGCACCCAGGACGCTGAGCGACTAACCCCCCTCGTAGCCGCGGTGGAGTCGGTCGGGTGCGTCGGCACCGTGGCCGGTGGCGTCAGGCGTAGTCGCCGGCCGCGTCACCGTCGTCGCGGCCGGGGAGATCAGCGCCGCTATCGCGGCCCGCTGTTTTGGCGGCAGCGCCGCCAACTCGGTCAACAGTCGCATCAAGTCGCCGGGGGTGGGTGCCGGGGGCGTGGTGAAGGTTTCGTGGGGGGTTTCGCCGCGTGGCGTCGGGAACGCCACGATTTCCGGCGTATCCTTCGGGGCGTCGCTTGCCTTGGGAGCAAGAGGTCGTCGGTTCAAATCCGGCCACCCCGACTCGTTGGAAATCCTTTCGCCGAACGCCTTTACGGCGTACCCCCCCGACGGTCGGGGGAGCGGTCGAGTCCCCCGCAAATGAGTAGTCCTACTCACTTCGTACCGGATCGAGCCGCCGTGACCCCCGGAAAGTCCCCAGCTACCGCCTCCACAAGGCCTCCGGCCAGGCCGTCGTCGTGCTCAACGGCACCTCGATCGACCTAGTGCAGCTTCAAGTCACATCCTGTTTGAGCGGTTCGGTGGGTGGGCACCCGAAGTGGGAATACACCCGCTCCTGGACCTCGTCGGCGGTGAGCTTCCGGCCCGGCTCAACGATGGCCCGCTTGCCGTGCAGCC
>JANXTD010000437.1 GCA_025352585.1 Fimbriiglobus sp. | reverse complement strand
CCCCCCCCCCCCCCCCCCCCGATTCTTGAGTGGGTGAGCCGGACCGCGCCCCGATCGCTAGACAACTCTCCCCGGCGACTCGCCCCCGTCCCGACCCCCGCCCGCAGGTGGTGGACCGTGTACCCGACTCTATTCGCCGCGCTCCTCGCCGCTGCCCTCGAGTCGACGGCCACGCACGCCCTGCCGGCGGGGGCCGTCGCGCGGCTCTCCGGCCGGTCCTTTTACCTGCGCGGGGCCGACGGCGTCGTGGTGCCCGCGCCGGGGCACCGCCGCGCCGCCGCGTGGGTCAAGGGCGGCGTCGCCGAGTTCGACACGGCCACCGGCGCGCCGGGCGTCCGGTTCGACGCGGCCAACCCCGTCGCGTACTCCCCCGGCGGCCGGGTCCTGGCCGCCTACGAGCCGGAGGAGGCCGGGGCGCGGGACGTGCTGTTCTTCGACGCCGCCACCGGCCGGCGGGTGGGGCGGATGCCGGGCCGCGTGCTCAAAGTGGATCCGGCCGCGCCGCCGCGGATTGCCCTGCCAGGGAAGGCCCAGCGGGGCGGCGAGGCGATGCTCGACTTCGCGGCCTTCGCCGGGCCGCGGCTCTTCATCTCGGCGGCCCCCACCGACGAAGACTTCCGCGTCTGGGACGTGGAGGCTGGGGCCGAGGTGCGGACGCTGCCGCGGCCCCGCGCGTTCGCCGGCCCGCCCGCGGCCGTCTCCCCCGACGGCGAGCACTTCGCGGCCGTGTTGACCGCCGCCAAGGGCGACCCGTGGCTCGTCGTGACCGAGGTCGCCACCGGCCGCGAGGCCTTCCGGGTCGCCGCGCCGGGAACCTACCACCGGCTCGACTTCGCGCCGGGCGGCCGGTCGGTCGTCGTGGCCGGTCGCGACTTCTGCCGCTACGAGGTGCCGGGCGGTAAGCTCCTCTGGTCGGGCCGGCTGCCAAAAGAGCTAGTCGTCTTCCACGTGGCGGTCGGCGACGACGCGGCGTATGTTCTCGAGGCGGACGACTCCGGGGCGCTGACGGCGTACGACTCGGCCACCTGGAAGCCGGCCGCGTTCCCGCTGAAACTGCCGGTCGTGGTGTCGCACGTCGGCGCGCCGGGCGAACTGTTCGTCGGCTACTCGGGGGGCCGGTACGGCGTGTGGGATCTACGCACCGGCCGGCCGCGGCACGACCACGCGGGGGCCAAGTCGGCGGTCGAGGGGGTCGCCCTGCTCGCGGACGGCCGGGCCGTGACCGCCGACGGCGACGCCGCGCGGACCTGGGACGCGGCCGGCCGGCAGGAGCGCGTCTGGACGGCGGGGCCGAACTTCGGCGGGCGGACGCGGGCGCTGTCGCCGGACGGCCGGCGGCTCGCGGTCGGGGACAACGGGTACCCGGACGGCGTCCTGTGCGTCGTCGATACGCAGACCGGGCGGCGGTTCGAGCCGGCCCCCGGCGTCTTCACCGACTTCACCCCGCCGGCGTTCAGCGCCGACGGCCGCGCCGTGGTTTACCCGGACCGCAACCACCTGCGCGTTTGGGACGCCGACGGCGTCCGCCTACGCTGGGAAGCGCCGGCGGCGCACGGCTACGTGGCGGCCGGGTTCGGGGCCGACGGGCGGCGACTTTACACCTGCGACGCCCGCCATGAGGTCCGCGAGTGGGACGCGGCCACGGGGGTGCCCGGCCGCGTGCTGCGGCCGCACCCGGACCTCCACACGGCCCCCGTGCCGGACGGCCTGGTCCGCCACAATGGCCGGGTCCAGGCGTTCGCCGCGACGCCCGACGGACGGCGACTGGTGACCGCGGACGGGTTCGCGCTGCGCGTCTGGGACCTCGACTTGGGGGCGGAGTGCGCGGTGCTGGACGTGGCCGGTCCGGACGCCTCGTTGGACATCGTTTACCGCCACCCGCTCGCGGTGTCGCCGGACGGCGGGGTGCTGGCCGCCGGCGGTCGGTACGGCCGGCGGGAGCAAATCGACCTGTGGGACCTGCGGTCGGGGGCGCGCCTGGCCGCGCTCGCCGGGCACGCGCTGCCGGTGACGGCCTTGGGCTTCGCGCCCGACGGCCGGCGGCTGATCTCGGGCGGGGAGGACGCGGTCGCCTACGTCTGGGAGGTTCCGGCCCGGCCGAGGCCGCGGCCCGG
>JANXTD010000777.1 GCA_025352585.1 Fimbriiglobus sp. | reverse complement strand
TTTCAGTTTTTTCTTCTCCGCTACTCTGCTCCTCCGCGGTGAAATGATCGAGAGTTTACTTCTTGAAGAACGGCCCGTTGCGGTCGCCCCTGGACAGCAAGTACGCCACCAAGTCTACGATCTCGTCCTCCTTGAGCGTGTCGAACAGCCCGGCCGGCATCATTGACTGCTTCGACAACTTCATCGTGTCGAGGTTGCTCTTGTTGACCGCGGTGATCGCGTTCGGGTTCAGCATGTCGGTGTTAATCATCATGTTATCCCCATTGTGATTGATGATGCGTCCCAACAGCGTGCGGCCGTCGAGGGTCACGATCTCGACCGCGGCGTACTGGTCGCTGACTTCCTTGTTGGGGTCGAGGATCGACTCGAGCAGGTCGCGGGTGCTGAAGCGGCCAGCCACGCCCGAGATGTCGGGGCCGGTGTTGCCGCCCTCGTTGTCGTACCGGTGGCAGGCGAAGCAGTTGGCCGCGCCAAAGAGCTTGCGGCCCTTGTCGAAGTCGCGGTGCCCGGCTTCGAGGCCCTTCGCCACGACCGGCGTCAACTCGTCGAGGGTCCACTTCTTGACGAACGCCCGCGGGGCGGCAGTCGTCATCGAAGTCGTCGCCGGCTTGGCGTCGAGGATCGGCTTCAACGCGACCTTCTCGTCGGCCGTCAGCTGGGCCACGGCGTCGGTCTTGATGAGCCGCAAGAAGCCCTGGAAACTGTTGCCGCCCTTGTAGCCGCCGGCCTTGGTGAACCAGGCGAAGTATTCGCCGCGTTGCGCCGGCGTCCAGCCGGCCTTGAGCATCCGCAAGCTCCGGACGTATTCGAGTTGCTCCTCCTGCGTCGGGGCGTCGGCGAGTAGCTTCAAGCCCTTCGTCGCGGCCGTCGGCGACTGCAGGAAGACGAGGACTTGCAGCAGTTCGGAGTCGAGGAACCGCGAGCCGGTCGGGAAGACGGCGTCGAGTTGCTTCGTGAGCGTCTCCGTCTGGGCGGGCGTCGCCGCCTGGCGGTGCAGGGTCACTTGCAGCGTGCGGGTCAGGTCGAGCTTTTGCGACGCGGTCAGCTTGGCGAAGTCGAGGCGGAGCAGGGCGTCGACGGTCGCCTGCGGCAGTCCGGCCGCGGCCTTCGACTTGGCGTGCAGCGGGCACGGCTCACTCACGCGGGCCAACGCCAGCAGCGCTTCGATAGCCGCCTCGGGGTTCGTCTCCGTCGTCGCCTTGGTCGCCCAGGTTTCGAGCGGCTGGCTCTCGACGACGGCGCGGGCCGTGAAGCGCAAGAAGCGGTCGGGGCTGCCCAGCAGCGGCCAGGCGGCGGCCAGTGCCTTGTCCGGCGTCGCGGGGTTACCGAGGTACTGTTCGAGGCCCTTACGCTGGACCGCTTCCGGGGTCGGTGTTGGCACGGTCGTGTCGGCGGCCGTCGAGTCCTTGCCGGTGTAGGTCACGCGGTACAGGGCCGATTGCGTCTTGCGGCCGCCGATCGCAAAATACATCGCGCCGTCGACGGGGTTGATGATGACATCGGTCAAGGGCAGGGGGCTGCCGGTGACGAACTCTTCGAGCGTACTCTTGTAGCTCGCGCCACTCGGCGTGTTGTGGACGGCGTACAGTTTGCCGTAACTCCAGTCACAGATGAAGAAGGCGTTCTGGTACTTCGCCGGGAACTTGGCCCCGTAGCCGAAGCAGACGCCCGTCGGCGAGCCGGGGCCGACGTTGACCGTCGGCGGCAGGTTGTCGGCGTAGTATTCTGGGTACTTGCCCGCGCCGTTGCGCCAGCCCCACTCGCTGCCCGGCGTGACGTGGCAGACGCGCGTCGGCCGGTACCACGGCGTGTTCATGTCCCACTCCATGTCGGCGTCGAACGTGAACAGGTCGCCGGCCTTGTTGTACGCCGCGTCGTACTGATTGCGGAAGCCGACGCTGACGAGTTCCCAATTGGTGCCGTCCGGGTTGACGTTGTAGATGCAGCCGCCGGGGGCCAGGACGCCGGACATGAAGCCGTTGCCGTCCGGCACGCGCGTCAGCAAGTGGTCGTCGCCCCACACCTTGGGGACGAGCGAGTTGTCGAGTTTGGTGAGCTTGGTCTGGTTGCCGCAAACGATGGTCAGCCGCTTGCCGTCGGGGTGGCGGATGACCGCGTGCGGGCCGTGCTCGCCGCCGCCGCCGTCGAACTTGCGCAGCAGTTCGACCTTGTCGTACATGTCGTCGTTGTTGGTGTCGGTGACGCGGTACAGCCCCGACTTGTCGCCGCCGTTGACGACGACGTACAGGGCGTCGAAGGCGACGAGCAGGCCTTGCGCCATGCCGAGGTCCACCGGAATCTTCTCGACCTTCGACTCGCCCTTGGTGCCGAGTGGCGGCGGGGTGACGCGGTAGAGCGCGCCGTACTGGTCGGATACGATCAGCCGGCCCTTGGGGTCGTTGCACAGGTTCACCCACGACCCCTGCGTCTCCTTCGGCACGACGTACAAGAGTTCGGCCGTGAAGTCCTTGGCGACCTTGAGCGACGCGGCCGGGGTCGAGTACTCCGGCTTCACCGGCGGCTTGGGTGCCTTGGCCTTGGGCTTCGCCTTGTCCGGGGCCTTGTCCTGGGCGGGCGTGGTCGGCAGCGTGCCGAGGGTGGCGATCAGTCCGGCGACGAGCGCCGTGCCGAAGAGTGAGCGGTAAGACCGGGTCATCCGGGAACCTCGGGGGGAGAGTGCGAAGGGCAGTCGGGGCGGGCGCGAGCCGGCGGGAGGTGTCAGTATAACCCGGCGGGGCGACGCTTCACAAGCGCGCAAAAAGAAAGCCCACGCCGGCGGCGTGGGCTTTCGTCGAGTCCGCCGCGGGGCGGGTCACTTGACGCCGGGGGCCGGGGCCGAGGGCATGACCTTCGGCGCGGTCGCGCCGGCCGGGGTGACGTTACTCTTGATCATGTCGTTGACCGCCTCCTTGGTCTCGCCGTGCCACTTCCACAGCGACGGGCCGTTGTAGATCACGCTCGGGGCCGCCGCGTCGTGCAAGACCTTGAATTGGGCCGGGATCGCGGCGCTGACCTTCTCCTCGTACGCCTGCTTGACGTGCCGCGCCCGCACGGCCGCGCGATCCACATCCTTGACCGGCGGGATGACGCCGAGCAGCTTCATGACGACGTGGCCTTGCTTCGTCTGCAAGATGTGGCTGACCTCGCCGACTTTCAGGTCGAACGCGGTCTTCTCGATGACGTTGTCCTCGGCGTAGGTGTGCTTACTGATCGGCTTGATGCGGCCGGCCGACGCCGCGAGCGACGGGTTGGCCATCTGCCGGGCGACGCTGTCGAATTCCTTCTGGTCGCCGCGAATCTTCTCCCAGATGGCCGTCAAGGTCTTGGGGTCGTCGCCCTTGGGCCACATGATGATCTGCACTTCGCGCTTCTCGCCGAACTCGCGCTCGAACTGGATCGTGATGTCTTCCTCACTCACTTGAATCTTGCCGGTGATCATCTTGGTGAGCAACAGCCGCGGGCGGATGACGTCTTCCATCCACTCGTACAGGGTCTTGTTGTACTTCGGCAGGACGATGTTGACGAAATCGCCCTTCTTGATGCCGCCGTCGCTCAGGCCTTCGAGGTCGGTGAGGAACGCCGCCTCCATCTCGGTCTCGGTGACCGTGATGCCGAGGCGCTTGGCCTCGTTCTCGATGATGATCTTGTTGATGAGCAGGTCGATCTTGTCCGCGCCGCCGCGGGCCATCAAGAACTCGCCCAGGTCGCGGCGGGTGATCGGCTGGTTGCCGTTCACGTAGGCCACGGGGCGGGCGTAGTCCTCGGCGACGGCGGTCGGCGTCGGGGCGTGCGTCGCGGCCGGCGGCTGGGCGAGGGCGGCGGTCACGCCGACGGCCCCGATCAGGGCGGCGGCGGTCGCCAGGCGGCGGGTCAGCTTGCGAACGGGCATCGGGGGCGTCCTCGGCGAGTGGTCAGGCCGTAGTTGCGAACCGGCGGGATTTCGGGGGCCAGGAACCCTAAACTACTCCCGCAGAGGCCGCGAAATACCCGCCCCCCCGGCCCCACGCAACCGCAACTTGAGCCGAAAGTTCGCCCCATGCCTGTCATCCTCTTCGATATCGACGGTACGCTGATCCGCAGCGGCGGCGCGGGCAAATTCGCCATGGAGGCCGCGATGCGCACCGCGTTCGGCCTCGCCGAGGTGCGCGACAACGTGCCGTACAGCGGCCGCACCGACCAGGCCATCGGCGGCGACCTGCTGCGCGAGAACGACATCGAAGTGACCGACGCGACGATGAAGGCGTTGCGGGCCGCCTACCTCGACGCCTTGCCGCGGAGTCTCGCCGAGCAGGGCGGCACGGTCTGCCTCGGCATCCCGGAAATCTTGCGCGAACTCGCCCCCCGCCCCGACGTGCTGTTGGGCCTGATTACCGGCAACGTCCGCGAGGGGGCGCGCATCAAGCTGACGCACTTCGGCCTCTGGGACACCTTCGCCCTCGGCGGCTACGGCGACATCCACCACGACCGCAACGACGTGGCCCGCGACGCCCTGCGGCAAGTCCACGAGCACCTCGGCCGGCGGGTGCCACTTGAGGAAGTCTGGGTCATCGGCGACACCCCGCTCGACGTACAGTGCGCCCGCGCGATCGGGGCACGGGCGGTCGCCGTGGCCACCGGCTGGCACGCCATCGAAGAGTTGCACGCGACCGACGCCGACCACGTCATGGCCGACTTCGCCGACCCCGCGGAACTGCTCAGCGTGCTGCTGTGACCGTCCGCACCGGCTTCACGCCCAGCACGCACGGCTTCCCTTTCCCGAACTGGTTCCCGCCCGGCAGCCCCGTCGTGATCCTGCCGACGCCGTTCGGCCCGCTGAAACTCGGCGACGCCAACGCCGGGCTGTGCGGCGGCATGGTCTACGCCGCGCTCGACCTGTTCGTCTACGGCCAACCCCGCCCGCCCGAACTGACACCGCCGGTGTTCCGCTACCTCTGCCGGCGATTGCTCGAGAGCTGGAACCTGCCCTTCGGCGTGCTGAAGTATTACGACGGCCAGCGCCGCCCCGGCGCGAGCCGGATGCTCGGCGACCTGCGCCTCGTCGATGGCCTGACCCGGCAAACCGTCCTCGACGAGTGGCCGAAAATCCGCGACCTCCTCGATACCGGCCGCCCCGCCCCGCTGGGTCTGGTGACCGTCGCCGGCTTCGACCCACGGCAACTCGTGAAGAACCACCAAGTCCTCGCCCACGGCTACACGCTCAGCCCCGACGGCCGCCGCGTGACGCTCCACATCTACGACCCCAACTACCCCAACGACGACACGGCGACCCTCACGCTGCGGCTCGACGACCCCGACGCCGCGGTGCCGATCGCGCACAGTTGCGAGGG
>JANXTD010000762.1 GCA_025352585.1 Fimbriiglobus sp. | reverse complement strand
CAGACGCGGTTCGCCCCGCCGCGGATGCCCTGCGTGGCGATCAACCCCGCGCGCTTCACGGTGCCGGCCTGAATCTTCGCCCGCGCCTTCTCGAACCAGTAGCAGACGAGGTCGCTGAAACTCGGCAGGCGGCCGGCGTAGACCTTGAATAACGCTTCGACATAGGCGTCGCCGAGTTCGGCCCGCACCTTGTTTCCGCCCAGGAACGGCGGGTTGCCGATGAGGAACTCGGCGTCGGGCCAGGCGGGTTCCTTGGGGTTCGCCGGGTCGCTCAGGTCGAGGACGGCGTCGCGGTTCTCGATCGTCTCCATCGTGTCGAGTACCGGCTTGTTCGGCGCGAGGAAGCCGTTGAACTTCATCCACTGCAAGTAGCCGATCCAGACGACCACCTGCGCCAGCTCCCGCGCGTAGCGGTTCACCTCGATGCCGCGCAGCTGCGCCGGGCGGACGAACGGGATCGGGGCGGTCAGGCCGCGCGACCCCATGTACGTCAAGACCTCCTTCTCGAGGCTTAGGAGCTCCTTGATGGCGACGTACAGGAAGTTGCCGGAGCCGCAGGCGGGGTCGAGCACGGTGACGTGGGCGAGGCGGTACAGGAAGTCGTTGAGCGGCTGCTCGAAGGCGCGCTTCGGCTTCGACCCCGCCTTGGCCCCCTTCGAGGCGGCGAACAGCCCCTCGGTCACCTTCTGCACGGCGGCCCACTCGCGCCTCAGGGGATCGACCATGACCGGGCCGATGAGCGCGGCGATGTCGGTCTCGCCGGTGTAGTGCGCGCCGAGTTGGCTGCGCTTGACGGGGTTCAGCGTCCGCTCGAACAGCGTGCCGAAGATCGACGGCTCGACGGCCGACCAGTCGCACAGCGCCGCCTCGTGCAGCAGCACGATCTCGGCGGGGGTCAGGTCGATGACGGCGGCGTCGGCGAAGAGGCCGCCGTTGAACCAGGCGATCTCGTCGGAGCCGTACTCCTCCCCGGTCGCCATGCAAAGGAAGAGCGTCGTGAGGAACTTCGTCAGCCGCGCCGGGTCGCCCTTGGCGTTGCCGACGGTCTTGGTGAAGAGGTCGCGCGGCAGCAGGTCGATGTCCTCGGCGAACATGCAGAACATGAGCTTCATGAGGAAGTGCGCCGCCGGCTCCGGCTCGACCCCCCGGCCGCGCAGGCCGTCGGCGAGGCGGGCGAACTTGGCGGCAACCTCCTCGGTGATCTCTTTCTGCGTCTTGCCCGGCCGCAACTCGTAGGGGGCGTGGAAGAGGTTGCGCAGCAGGCCGAGGGTCTTGGGGTCGGCCAGGTCGTCGAGGTGGAATTCGTGGCGCTCGGTCGGCGTGCCGGTGAAGTTGGTGCGGACGACGAAGGTCTCGAGGTCACACACGACCAGCAGCGGCGGGTTCTCGAGCGCCTCGCGGTAGTTCTGCAACTGGCGGTAGGCGGCGTTGAGGTCCTTGTGCTTGCCCTTGTACTCCCAGCCGAAGCAGCCGCGCCGCCACACGTCGGCGAAGCCCTTGCCGCCGTCGGCCTTGGCCACGCCCTTCTCGAACGTGAACGACGCGCCGGTGGGGTCGGCCTCCGCCGGCGGGGTCACGTCGAGTAACGCGCACAGGTCGAGGAAGTGCTGCTGGTACGACGAGCGCTCCGAGAGGTTGGCGGCCTTCCACTTGGCGACGAACAGCGGCACGGTCAACATCGGGGTCACTCGGCGGGGCGCGGGCGGGGCCGGTCGTCAGTCTATCCGGCGAACGTCTCCCGCGGCCGGAGAACGGGGCGGCGGTCGCGAACGCCCACGGCCCCCCTTCCTGTGCCCCCCCCGGCAGCCCTCCGCCGCGAGCCTTTGAGACTCTGGGCAATTCGCGCGCGGTTCCGGTGCCGTCCGCCTCGGGGTGGCGAGCCATCACTGCATACCCGAGATTCAACGGCGACCAGGCGAACGACGCCGAAATGCTGCAAATTCCAGAGCCAAACGCGACGCGCCGCCCCTGTCTCAGGCGGCGTGTCGCGTTAGCACGTTGCGAGAGTCGGGTTCGAGGCGGAAATGTTCAGCTCTCCAGCTGAAACGGTCCTTGAACCGAAGACTCTCGGCGTGGCAAGAGCATACCGGTCCGAGACACGCTATTCGGTGCGATTGACCCTGCGCCTCCAAGGAAGTCACCAATTGCCCCCGTCACGGCCTTTGCGAACTCCTCCGAACCGATAACTGACTCCGTAAGCGCGCACGGCGCCATCGCGAACGTGGAGGCTACGAACGCCGCTTACCAGGAGGCGTCGCGTCAGGCGTCCCGCCGGCGGAAGACGAGCGGCCGGTTCTCCGGGCGGGGGCTCGCCGGCGTGGCGAGTTGCCGCCGGCAAGGCCGCGACGTGCGGCTGTGCGGACCGAGGCCGCCCCCCACCCCCGCCGGAGACGCGAACGCTGACCGCGTCACTCGGATAAGATCCTGCCGTCCTGGTGGCCTCGCCCGGACTCGGGCGGCCGGCCAAACTACGCTGTCCCTCATGGGTCTCCGCACGATGTCCGAACTGACGGTCACCCCGCGTGGGCAACTCCTGGTCCGCGACTCCCCGCCGGGAAGCCCGGACCGGACGCCGCCGGACGCGCTCCTCGCGGCGTACCGGGAGAGCGCCGCGCGGGGGATGCTCGACTCGGCGAACTAGAACGACGCGGCGTTGCCCGCGCCGTTCTGCGAGGC
>JANXTD010000731.1 GCA_025352585.1 Fimbriiglobus sp. | reverse complement strand
CGTGGTCGGGCTGCTGCTCGTGACGCTGGGCGTCGGGGCGCTGCTGGCCCGCGCGGCGACCGCGGCCGGCGTGCTGTACGGTGCCCGCGACTTCGCGTCGGTCTGGGCCGAGCGCAACTTGCTGTTGCGCGACACGCCGTGGCCGCGCGCGGCGTACCTCGAAGTGCTGGAACCGTCGGTGGCTGAGTTGCGGCTGGGCAAGGACGCCGGGGCACCGCGCGTGCGGGTGCGGGCCGCCGAGTGGGTACTTGCCGACGCCTCGACGCGCGACGGCTGGCGGCCGCTGCGCTGGGACGACCTCACGCCCGAGTTCGTCGGCGTGCCGGTGCCCGCGACCTTCGCCACGACCCAGGACGACGACTTCCGGCCGGGCGACGTGGCCCGCGCCGCGGTCGGCGGGGCCGCGACGCTGCCCGGCGAGCGGCCGGTGTCGCTCAAGGCGAACGCGCTCAGCGGCCTGACCGTCGATCAGGTCGCGTCGGCTTACGGCAGCGACTCCGAAGCCCTCGCTGGCGTGTTCGCGGCGCTCACGGCGATGGCGGCACAGCCGGCGCTGGGCCGCACGCTGCGGAAGCTCGACGCCCCAGACGCGGTGACCTTCCGCTACGCCGGCCTCACGAAGCCGGGGGCGAAGTCGTCGCTCGGCACGCGCGGCGAGGTGCGGCTGACGCGCGACCCGTCGGGCGAGTTCAGCGCCGACGTGGCCGGCCTCAAGGAGTCGGTGGCGTACACCGTGCGGGCCAAGGACTTCCGCACCGACTCGCGCGAAATCGTCCTGGTGCCGCCGCCGACGCTCACCCGCCTGAGCCGCGTCGAGGGCGTCCCGGCGTACCTGTACCACCCCGCGCCGGTGGACGCCAAGGGGGTGCGCGGGCGGTTGCTGCCGTCGCAGTTGCAGGTCCTCGCCGAGAAGGAGTTTTCGCTGACCGGCGAGCGCTCCGTGGCGACCGTCCCGGCCGGCACCGAGTTCGTCCTGACCGGCGTCGCCGACAAGCCGCTGATGCAGGTGCTCGTCGCCGCCAAGGCCGGCAAACTGCCCGGCGGGCTGAGCGTCACCCCCGCCGGCGACACCTTCACGGTTCGCTTCGTCGGGGCCGATCGGCTCATGGCCAACCTCGAATTCGACCTGGTGATGATCGACGGGGACGGCGTTCGGGCCAAGCGGTCGGTGCTCATCCAGGTGACCGACGACCAGCCGCCGCAGGTCGAGTTGGCGGTCGACATCCTGCGCAAGGTCGGCAACGCCTACCTGTGCACGCCGCGGGCCAGGGTGCCGTTCGTCAAGGATTCGATCCTGCGCGACGACACGGGGTTGAGCCGCGTCGAGTACCAGTTCACCGTCACGCGGCTCGAAGCTCAGGCGGTTGTCGGCTTGCAGGTGCAGGCGGTCGCCGGGGTCTTCGCGTCGGGGCCGCTGTTGCCCAACTTGGGCGCACTCGTGTCGCCGGCCGCGAGTGCGGCGCTGACGGCGTCGCTGGGGCAGGGCGGCCAGCGGCAGTTCGCGGCGCTCGGCGTGTCGCCGTTCGAGCGGGCTTACGACGCGCTGCCGAAATCGACCGTCGCGGGCTTGGCTGCGAAGCTGGCGGTGCCGCCGGCCAACCCGGAGGCCCCGGACGTGGTCAAGGAGGTGAAGTTTAACCTCGACTCGGACGTGTTCGACCTCGAAACCGCCGACGCGCTGCTCGAGGCGCAGGGCCGGCGGATGCGCGTCGGCGACAGCTCCGGCGAGGTCCAGCCGCGCTACCGGCTCGAGATGAACGTCGTCGCCACGGACGTGAACGTCCTCACCGGCCCCAAGACGGGCCAGAACCTCGAGCCGCTGCGGTTCACGGTCGTCAGCGAAGCCGACCTGCTCGGTGAGATCACCAAGGACGAGGAGGCGAGTACCGCCCGCTTCGACGAGGCGCTGAAGAACCTGCGGCTCGGCCAGGGCAAGCTCAACGCCGAGGCCGACCGCTTCGTCGTGTCGAACATCCCCGCGGACATTTTGCGGGCGTCGGAGTATCGTGCCGCCGACATCGCGCAGCACGTCGCCAAGGGCCGCGACCTGGTGCAGGGCGTCGTCGGCGACTACGCCCGGCTGCGCCGCGAGGTCGAGACCAACCGCTGCAACGACGCCGTGCCACGCCGCTACCAGAACGTGATTATCGGGCCGCTCGAAGGGATTCTGGCCGGCGAGCAGAAGGCGGCCGAGGACGCGATCGCCGCCTTCCGCGACCCATTGAAGGAGGGCCAGCGGCCGCCGGACGCCGCGATTGCCGCCGCGAAATCGACCCTCGACGCGCTCATCAAGCGGCTCGAACAGGTCCGCCGCGAACTCGGCGACACGCTCAGCGAGGGCAAGTTGCGCGAGGACTTACGCAAAATCATCGAGAACCAGACGCTCGTGTCGAAGGCGATCGGCGACATCAGCCGGCGCGGCC
>JANXTD010000724.1 GCA_025352585.1 Fimbriiglobus sp. | reverse complement strand
CCGAGTTGCCGCAGAAGAAGTAACCCCCGCGGCCGCCTCTCCGTAGGGCGGGGTCGGCCGGCTCGACGTGGCGGCGCGAACGGTTCTCACTTAGGTACCACTCGGCCGGGGAGTGTCCCCGGACCGTTGGATACGCGGGCGTTTCGGCGAAATCTCTCACACAGGAGTCGGTCATGGCGTTAGACGCACACTTGGACATCACAAAGGGCGGCAAGGGCAAGATCGAGGGCGAGTCGAAGAATATGGGTTTTGAAAAGTGCATCCAACTCGTCTCGTGGAGCTGGGGCGTCTCGAACTCCGGCTCGAGCGTGACCGGCGGCGGCCTGGGCGGCGGCAAGGCCAGCTTCCAGGACTTCCACTTCACCCAACAGATGTCCAAGGCCTCGCCGACGATCGTGCTTTTCTGCGCGACCGGCCAAGCCATTGATGAGGCCTTGCTGACGCTCCGCAAGGCCGGCGACAACAGCAAGCAGTTGGTCTTCCTGACCATCAAGTTCAAGGAACTCATGATCTCGTCGTACCAGACCGGCGGCACCGACGACTCCGGCCTTCCGATGGAACAAATCTCGCTCAACTACACGTCCTACGACATGGAGTACTTCGAGCAAGACGGCAAGGGCGGCGTCAAGACGGCCGGCAAGGCAGGCTACAACCTCAAGACGGTCATGAAGATGTAAGCCTTGGGCTTCGCGCCCCGCGGCCGGATCCGGCCGCGGGGGGCGTCCGGCCCCTCCCGACGATTGTCCCCGGACGAGGGGTTTGCCCGGCCATGAACGACTACTTGCCGACCGTCTTCGACCGACTGATCGAGCCCGACTTCCGCAGCAACCAGTGCCGCTACACTTTCGAGGAGATGGAGGTCCGCGTCTTCCGCGACCTCGAAGACCTCCTCAACACCCGCCGCGCGAGCCTCGGCTTGTTCGAGGGCCTCGACGCCGTCGGCCGCTCGGTCGCCAACTTCGGCTTGCACGACCTCACCCACATCAACGCCGCGTCCGAGGACCAGAGGATCGCTTACGCCGACCAGGTCCGCGAGGCGATCGAGATTTTCGACCCGCGGCTCGTGAACGTCGAGGTCACCGTCCGCTCGCCCGAGTCGCTGAAGTCCGCGTTCGGCGACTCGCTGAAGATTTCGGCCATGTACTTCCGCGTGAAGGCGACGCTCCGCCTCGGCCAGGGGGCCGCCGAGCCGGTCGTCTTCGACACCCTGTTCGACGCAGGCCTGGGCCGGCACACCGTGACCGCCGCGGGGGGCGGGGCGTGACCAACCGCGACCTCTGGCCCTACTACGACCGCGAGTTGCGCTTCCTGGAGGGCCAGGCGCGCGACTTCGGCCGCGAGTATCAGAAGGAGGCCGGGTACCTCGCGCTCGGCCCCACCGGCCGCAGCACCGACCCCCACGTCGAGCGCATGATCCAGGCGTTCGCGCTGCTGGCGGCCCGCGTCCACCACAAGGTCGATGACGACTTCCCCGAACTCACCGACGCCCTGCTGGGCCTGCTCTACCCGCACTACCTGGCCCCGCTGCCGTCGATGCTGGTCGCGCAGTTCGTGCCGAACCCCGGCGCGGACCTCGCCAAGGGGCTGCCTATCCCCCGGCACACCGGCTTCCGCACGACCCCGGTGCGCGAAGTCTCGTGCGACTTCCGCACCGTCTACCCGACGCGGCTCTGGCCGGTCGAGGTGGCGTCGGCGCAGTTCAAGGGGCCGCCGTACACCGACATCCGCGACCTGCTGCCGGAGTGGGGCGTCCCGGTCGGCGGGGCCAAGTCCCGCATCCTGCTGCAACTGCGCCTGCCGGTCGGCGTGACGTTCGAGTCGCTCGCCCTCGGCAACCCCGACCCCGACACGGGCGAGCCGTCGGCGCTGCGCTTCTTCCTCGACGCCGACGGCCCGCTGACCGCGACCCTTTACGAGTTGCTGTTCAACAACGTCCGGGCGGTCGTGTTCCGCGCGCCGGGCACGCGCGACTTCGTGACTCTGACGCCCGACGAGGCGATCCGGCCGGTCGGCTTCGGCTGCGGCGGGCTGGGCAATGTCGCGGCACTCGACGAGGGGGTGCTGCCGTACCCGCCGCACGTCTTCCCCGGCTACCGGCTGCTCACGGAATTCTTCGCCTACCGCGACAAGTTCTGGTTCCTCGACCTCGCCGGCTGGGGCCGCGCCCGCCAAGCCGGCGTGTTGAAGCAGAACGCGCTCGAGGTGCACATTTTCCTCAACCAGACCGTCAAGCCGGAGCAGGAGCAGGCGGTCAGTGCGGCGACGTTCCGCCTCGGCGCGGTGCCGATGGTCAACCTCTTCTCGAAGGGGAGCGCCGAGGCGATCGACCTGGCGCGGCAGAGCTACGACCACCCGCTGGTGCCCGACCGCGACAAGCGGCACGGCTACGAGGTCTACTCGGTGGACAGGGTCTTCCACCGGCTGCCCAGCGGCGTCGAGGTGGAGTACGAGCCGTTCTACTCGTTCCGCCACCAGGACCCGGACCGCAGTCGGCGCTACTGGATGGCGCGCCGCCGGCCGAGTTGCACGCCGCGCGACGCCGAGCGGCACCGCGACGAGGAGGCGATCATGGACCGCGGCACGGAGGTCGAGATGACCTTCGTCGATTGCGACTTCAACCCGCGTGCCCCGGCCGAGGCGCTCGCACTCGCGGCGGTGACCTGCTGCAACCGCGAGCTGCCGGCGCGGCTGCGCGAGAACCCGGAGGCGTGGCGGCTCCAGCCGGTCGGCTTCGGCCTGCCGGCGGAGGTGCGCGTGCTGAGGCAGCCGACGCCGACCCTGCGGCCGCTGCACAAGCGGCTCGACGCGGGGTCGCCGAAGATGGCGCAGTGGCGCGTCGTCTCGCACCTGACGCTGAACCACCTGTCGCTGACCGACAAGGCCCGCGGCCGCGACGCGCTGACGGAGTACCTGGCGCTCTACGACTTCTCCGACGACCAGAACGCCGACTTCGCCGCGGTCGCGCTCCAGGTCCGCGAAGGGGTGCTGTCGATCGACTCGGCGCGCGACGTGGCGTTCGTGCCGGGCGAGATCGTCGGCGGCTACGCGCGGGGCCTCGAAGTGAAGCTGGAACTCGACGAGGAGAAGTTCGTCGGCGTCGGGGCGTTCCTGTTCGCGTCGGTGCTGGAGCGCTTCTTCGGGCTGGCCGTGACGATGAATTCCTTCACGCGGCTGACCTACTCGACGCGACAGCGCCGGCTCGTCAAGGGCTGGCCGGCCCGCGCCGGCGAGCAGGCGCTGGTCTAACTTGGGGCGGGGTGGGCATGGCGGGGCGGCGGGCGATGACGGTGCTGGAGCGGCTCTTCGACCCCGAGGGGGCGTGCGAGTTCGAGCCGTTCGCGGCGGTGCGGCTGCTCGAGTTGCTGGCCGACGAGGCCCGCCCGGCCGAGTCGCGCCCCGAGTCCGCCGCCGGGGGGCCGTCGCCGGTCGGCCCGCGGGGCGTCGTGCTGTTCAAGTCGCACCTGACGCTCTCGTTCCAACCCAGCCTGATTGCGCAGATGTTGCCGGCGCGGCCCCACTGCGTGGTCGCGGAGGACGCGGGCGGTGCCGGGATGAGTCGCGTGGCCGCCTCGACCCGCCGCCGCTACGCCGGCCGCGCGACGCCGCTGCCGGTGATGGTGCAGAACTTCTTCGGGATGTTCGGCGTCCACGGGGCGTTGCCGGTCGTCTACACCCGCAAGTTGCTCGACCTGGACGGCGAGCCGACGCTGCGGCACCGCTCGACGCGCACGGCCTTCCGGGACTGGCTCGACCTGTTCACGAACCAGATGGCGGGGCTGCTCTACGAGGGCTGGGCGAAGTACCGGATGCCGGTCGGCTACCTGCGGTCGGCGCGGCGGGTGCCGCGCGGGGTTCCTCCGCCGCCGGACCGCGTCACGCAGGTGATGTTCTCGGCCGTGGGGCTGGGGACGCCGGCGCTGCGCGGTCGGCTGGAGTGTTCGCCGCCCGGCCCGGAGGACGAGCCGCCGCCGCCGCTGGTCACCCTGGACGACCGGGCCTTGCTGAAGTACGCCGGGGCGTTCGCGCGGGGGCGGCCGGGGGCGCACGAGTTGCGGGCGATCCTGGCCGACTACTTCCGCGTGGCGGTGCGGGTGGTGCCGCTCTCGGGGCAGTGGCTGAACCTGCCGGCCGACGCCCTCACCCGCTTCGACGGACGGGCGGCACTCGGCCGTAACGCGGTCGCCGGGGAGCGGGTCTGGGACGCGGGGAGTAAGTTCCGCCTGCGGATCGGGCCGCTGCGCTACCGCGAGTTCGTCGGCTTCCTGCCGGACCCGACGCCGATCCCGGAGCGCAAGGGGGTCTACCTGCTGTCGCAACTGACGCGGCTGTACGTCGGGGCGGAACTCGACTTCGAGATCCAACTGTTGCTGTCGAGCTTCGACGTGCCGGACTGCCGCATGGAGGACGTGCCGGCCGGCGAGTTGGGCCTGCGGCTGGGCTGGAACACCTGGCTCAAAGGCCCCTCGATGCCGGAGACGGTGGACGACATGCGCTTCGACGCCCCGTGCGACCCGGTGCTGCCGCCCGCGGGGTGACTCGCGGGTCGGTCTTAGTGACTGACGCCCTCGGCTCGCCTTTCGTGCGACCTCGTGGAACCGGAGACTTCTGTCGCGCGTCTACGTTCTGGACGTAGCGTAGTGCCCGAGTCCCTGGAGCGAAATGATGACGCATGCCCTCCGATTCGCCGCCCTGTTCGCCCTGGTCGCGGCCTTCCCAGGTTTGGCCCGCGCCGGCAAGCCGGTCGAGACCGTCGAGGCGCTCGTGGCCGCCGTGCGCGACGGGGCCGACGGGGACACGATCGAGGTCGCCGCCGGGACGTTTGAGCTGGCCGCGCCGCTCGAACCCAAGGCCCGCATGACGATCAAGGGGGCCGGAATGGACAAGACCATCGTCACCGGTGCGGCAGGTTGGAAGCCCTCGACGAAGACGTTGCCCGACCCGGAGATGACGCCGGTGAAAATGGATACCCGCGCGTTCCTGATCCGGCTCCGCGACGACACCGCGGGCGTGACGCTCAGCGACATGACCTTGCGCGGCCCGCAGTTGCACGGCGCGATCTACGGCTGGAACCACGACGACCTGCACTTGCACCACCTCCGCATCCGGGAGACGCTGTGGTCCGGCGTGCGGACGTTCCTGATGAAGAGGGCGAAGATTCACGACTGCGAATTCGTGGACGCCGGCGGCCGCTGGGAGCGCGGCGAGCCGGGGGTCAAGGGCGGCATTACCGGCGGGGCGATCTTCGCCATCTGGATGGCCGACTGCGACATCGGCCACAACCGCTTCGTGCAGACCCGCGCGGGGGCGGGCGGGCAGCCTTACGGCGTCAAGGTACGGCAGGGCAAGCGGTGCCGCGTCCACCACAACACCATCGGGGTGAACTTCTCGATGGAGTTCCCCTTCGAGAACGACGAGGACGTGGAGATCGACCACAACGTCTGCGAGGGCACGATCTCGATCCCCAAGCACGCCGGCGGGCCGGTGCCCAAGAGCGGGCGGACGTTCCACATCCACCACAACTGGTTCAAGGACAGTTACTCGATCGAGTTCGTCCGCAACGGCGTCGAGATCGACCACAATCTGTTCGACTTCGACGCCAAGAAGGACCACGGCAACCTAATCTCCGCGTTCGGCGACGCCCCGGCGAAGGGGCCGGCGAGCTTCCACAACAACCTCGTGAGCAACCCCGGCCGCGGCGTGGTCTGGATCAACGAGGTCTTCGACAACCTCGAAGTCCGCAACAACCACGTCGTCACCCGCACCACGGCGACGCCCCGAGACGAGGGGCTGTTCGGCTTCAACCCGAAGTGCGACTTCAAGACGATCTCGATCCGCGACAACCTCATCGAGTGCCAGGGGCAACCCCGACCGCTGTTGCGCGCCAAGGAGAGTTACCGGGCGGCGATCGAGAACAACACGCTGACCAACGTCTCGGACCTCGACAAGTTCGCCAACCCCAAGGCCGACCGGCCGGTGGGACTCGAGAAGCCGCTGAAGTTCGCCTGCGGCGTCCACGACGAGTTCACCATCGACGGCTGGAAGGCGAGTCCGACGGCGAAGAAGTGACGCGCGATCAGGGCGGGTCGCCTGCCGCGAGGGGGTCGCTCACTACAAGGCCGGGAATCCACGCGAAGTCTTTGAGGTTGTGGGTCAAGAGGGTCCGCCGTTCGGTGAGCGCCGTCGCCGCGATCAGAGCGTCGCCGAGGGACATTTTGCGCGCTTGCCGCAAGGTAATTGCTTGAGCCACAACCGCGCCAGTCAATGGCAGTATGTCTGTTGCCGCGAGGAACTTCTCCAACTCGCCACGGGCGGGCTGAGACAGCTTGTGATAACCCAAGACCTCGACGAGTGTAATGACTGACACCGCGAACCCGTCGGCTGATATGAGCCGACGCAACCCAGGGTATTCCAGCCGCACAGAGCAGATAACTAGGTTACTGTCGAGTATCATTCATCGCGTCCGAACAAGACGCGATCGGTCCGCTGCTCACGCTGCCACTCAATGGGGTCACCGAACATGTCCCCGGCACCCGCAGCAGCGGCCGCTTCAAGCGCCGCCAACCTCGCCGCGTACATCCCGCTAGGACCGGTCGTGGCAACCAGAATCGTTACCTGGACCGGTACGGCGACATCTGCCGGCAGTTGCGGCGGGCCGTTCGCGCCCCACTCGAGTTGGCCGGCGCGAAGGGTAGCCTGGAAGGTCTGGATCATGGCGGCACCGTCTCCGTAGGGGTAGCGCTATGCTAACAGATTGCCGACGATTCACAAGCGCCGGCTGTCACGTCGTCTTGTAGCGCACGACGATCACGACGCCGTCGTAGTCGATCGCCCGCAACTCGTCGAGCATCCACGCCTGGACGCGGTCGGTGCGGCCGCCGCCGGAGCCGGAGCCGATCAGCGGGAAGGCGACCGAGCGGTAGCCGCGTTGCTGGACGAGGGCCATCGCGCTGCGGACCGACTGCCGCACCGACCACTCGGACGACCGCCACAGGAGGTTGATGCCGGCGACGTGGAGGATCGCCTTGAAGGGGAGCTTGCCCGCGCCGGTCTCGACCGCGCCGCCGAGGGGGATCATGCCGTGGCGGCCGACTTCGCGGAAGGGGGCGGTGCCGGCCCGACGCTTGATCGCGCTGGACACGCCTTGCGGCAGCAGCAGCCACCACGGGATGAGGTTGCGGTTCCAGGCGTTGACGATCGCCTCGACCGGCTGGTCGAGCAGGTCGCCTTCGACGACGCGTAAGTCCACCCGACCGCCCTCCGCTTAGTACGTCAGCTCGAAGGCGATCGTCGCCCCGTGGGCGTAGAAGCCGTCGCGGTCGAGCGTCAGGCGGTTGCCCGGCTGGCCGCTCAGCGAGCCGAACGCCCCGCTCACCGGCACCACCCGCTGGTTGACGATCGGGTCGAGCTGCTGGCCCGGCCGCGCCACGTTGTTCAGGTACAGGAACTGGTAGCCGATGGTAGTCCGTAAGTGGTCGGTGAGTTTGACGCCGACGTAGGCGTTCAACTGCGTCGCGGTGCTGACGCGGTTGGTCACGTCCCGCTCGAGGTTGCCGTTGCCGGGGCCGCCCGCAGCGAGCAAGCCGCCGACGCGGCTGATCGGCGCGCCCGCCGCGTCGGTGCCGCTCGTCAGGCCCGACGCGGTGACCGACTGGCGCATGTCGCCGATGGCGATCCGCGGGGCGAAGCCGAGGGTGACGATGCCGAAGTCGTGCTCGACGCGGCCGCCGAGTTCGCCGCCGTAGAACTGGTTGCGGGTGTAGACCCGGTCGAACAGGCTGACCGCCGAGCCAACCGCGAGTTGTTGGAGGCCGACCGTCGCCCCCACGCCGGGGCCGTTGACCGTCGTTTGGTAGACGCTCAGCGACTCGTCGAGGTCGTAGTAGCGGACGCCGAGGGACAGGCTCGCCCGCGTCGTCGGCGTGCAGTAGACGTTGCGCTGCAAGGCGAGGCCGGCGCTGGCGAGGCGGGCGGTGACCGCCGTGGCGACCGACCCAGTGACGAGCGGCTGGTTGAACTGCCCGGCGTCGGCGTTGCTCACGAGGATGCTCGCCGGCCGCCCGGTGACCGCGTCAATAAACGGCCGCTGGATGCTCAGCCCGCCCGGCCCGCCGGACGCGCTCTCGAAGCGGCTGCGCTGCTCGCTGAGGAAGAAGTCGCCGGCGACGCCGAGGGTGTGCCGGTCGTTGAGCCAGACGCCGCCGGCCACCTGGAAGGCGTTGAAGCGGCCGAGTTCGCCGTCGCCGGCCAGCAAGGTGCGCGACGCGCCGCCGGGGGCGTTGCCGACGGCGAGCGGGAACTGCGCGCGGGTCGGCTGGTAGAACATCAGCAGTTGCGTGTAGCTGACCCAGACGGGGTGGCGCGGGCCGCGCGACTTCGGGTCGCCGAGGTCGCACGAACTGCCCTGGCAGCCGGGGGTGCCGTCGCCGCAGCCGGTGCAGCCGGGGTTGAAGAGTTCGCCGGTCGGCAGCGTCGGCGGCATGGGCGGCAGCGGCGACGCCGCGACCGGCGGGGGCGACTTGCCCTCGGTCACGCCGGGCGGGGCGGGTACGGTCGGGGCGGGCGGCACCGCCTGGACCACGGGCTTCGGCAGGGGCGGCAGCAGCGGGTTGGGCACTGCCGGCGTCTGGGCCGCGAGGCCTCCGGAGGCCAGGAGAAAGGAGGCCGCCAGCCAGCACCGATTCCGTGGGGTCATGACCGTACTCCGGGCAGGTTGAACTCTGTGACGTCAAGCGTTAAAGACTCCATCGTCGATTCTGACAGGCTTACTCCAGTGGGAGATTGCGGATTACTGCTGGAATCGCTATTTTCCCGACGTTCACCCCAGCCGGCACAACCCTTACATCTTCGCAAACCGCCGGCCCCTCCCAGACTCCCTCAGCGGCGGCAACGTCATCGTGATGGGGTACGATCCGGTAGCGCTCCCGGCGACCCGACCGCTAGACTCCGCGCAATCTGTGCAATCTCTTTCCGTGGACTCTCGTCTAGGAATAAGTCCTTCGCAAACGGGCGATTGGCTTGCGGCGACACCGCAAACATTTGAAGATAGCAGAGCCGCGTGACTTACGACCCGTCGTCACCGGAGTGCGACTTTCGCGAGTCCGTCGAACGCCAACGCCTCTTGCGCCGACCCCTGGAGTGACGCCATGTTCCGCCTCTGGCTACGCGAACTCTTCCCCGCCGCCCGCCGCACCGCCCCCAAGACGGCGATGCGCGGCGTGCGGCCGCAGGTGCTGAGGCTCGAAGACCGCGTCAACCCGGCCCCGCTCGTGAGCATCTCGAACGCGATCCTCACGGAGGGCGACGCCGGCACCATCCCGATGACCTTCACCGTCAGCCTCGACGTGACCGACGCCGCCAACGTCACGGTCGATTTCACGACGGCCAACGGCACGGCGACGGCCGGCTCCGACTATGTGGCGGCCGCGGCGCAGACCGTCACGGTCCTGGCCGGCACCCTGTCGCAGACGTTCACCGTCACGATCAACGGCGACACGACCGTCGAGGCCAACGAGACCTTCACCGCGACGCTCTCGAAAGTCTCAGCGAACGCGACGATCGACGCCACGAAGTCGGTCAGCGCCGGCACGATCGTCAACAACGACAAGACGACGCTGACGCTCAGTTCGTCGGCCGCCTCGACCGCCGAGGGGGCGGCGATCACCTACACGGTCACGTCGTCGAACGCGGTGCAGGGCGGCTTCACGGTCGCCATCGGCGCCACGCCGAACGCCCCGGCGACGGCCGGCGACATCACACTGAGCGGCGGGACACTGTCCTTCGCCGGCGGCGTCGGCGAGAAGCAGACGTTCACGGTGGCCGCGGTGGCCGACGGCGTCGTCGAGCCGTCGGAGACGTTCACAGTCGCGCTGGGCACGGTCACGCCGACCAACCCCCTGATTCTCACGAGCAACTTCGTCGCCGCCGGCTCGCCGATCACAAGTACGATCACCGACGCCGACACGACGACGCTGACCCTGACATCGTCGGCCGCCTCGACGGCCGAGGGCGCGGCGATCACCTACACGGTCACGTCGAGCAACGCGGTGCAGGGCGGCTTCAGCGTCGCCGTGAGCGCCACGCCCAACGCCCCGGCGACGGCCGGCGACATCACCCTGAGCGGCGGGACGTTGACCTTCGCCGGCGGCGTCGGCGAGAAGCAGACGTTCACGGTGGCCGCGGTGGCCGACGGCGTCGTCGAGCCGTCGGAGAC
>JANXTD010000684.1 GCA_025352585.1 Fimbriiglobus sp. | reverse complement strand
CGGCGCAACAGTTCCAGGGACGGCCCGACCGCGTCTTGCGGCGTGAGGTCCGTCATGCACCGGTGGTGGCCGAGCGGGCAGACGCGCTGCTGGCACGGCCCGCACGGCACCGGCTTCTGCACGTGCAGCGCCCCGGCGAAGTGCGTCTCGGTCCAGCCGACGTGCGTCGGCCCGAACAGCGTCACGACCGGCACCCCGAAGGCGGCGGCGAAGTGGCGCGGCCCGCTGTCCGTCGTCAGCAGCAGGCCCAGCCGCCGCACGACCGCCTTCGTCAGCCCCAATGACAGCGGCCCGTCACCGAGTGACACGACGTTGACATCGGCGGCGAGACGCGCGACCTCGGCGGCCTGCTGGCGCTCGGCGGGGCCGCACAGGACGACGACGCCCAGGCCCGGCGACGCTGACACGAGGCGTCGGGCCGCGTCGGCGAAGTGCGCGGCCGGCCAGTGCTTCGACGAGCCGAACGCGCCGCCGGGGTTCAGCCCGACGACCCGGCGGAAGCGGTGCAATTTCAAGCTCGCCCAGGCTCGGTCGGCGGCGAGTTCGTCGGCCGGCGTCGTGGCGAGTTCCATCCGCGCGCCGGGGTCGGGGACGCCCAACAGTCGCACGACGCGGTTGTAATCCTCGAGCGCGGGCGTCGGCTTGAAGCTGCCGCCGGGACCGCGCGCGGGGTACAGGCGGTGCGTCAACAGGGGGTGCCGCAGGTAGCGGGCGAACCCGGCGACCGTCGTGCAGCCGGCGAGGCGGGCCAGCAGCGCGGACCGCAGCGAGTTCGGGAACAGCACCGCGGCTTCGGGCCGGTGGCGGCGGAGTTTGGCGACCGTCGGGGCGTAACTCCGCACGGACTTGTCGAGCGCGATCGTGTCGGCGAACCACGGCAGGCCGGCGAGGGTTTCGGCGACGTAGGGCTTGGCCACGGCCACGAGCGGGCGGCGGGGGAAGTGCATGTGCAGCGCGCGGATCGCCGGCGTGGCCATGACCACGTCGCCGATCCAGTTCGGCAGGAACACCAGGATCGCCCCGTCGCCGGTGGTCACTCGTCGCGGCTCCCTTCGGGCGTCAGTTCGTCGAGCTTCGCGGTCAACTCGGCCTCGCCGGCGCGGAAGCTCAGGCCGACGCGCACCGCCCACAGCGGCACCCCCGCGAGTTCGCCCAGGCGTAGTTTCACCGAATCCTTCTGCGTTGTCAGCGCCAACCCGTCGGCCGGCAACTTCGCCGCGAGCGTTCGCAGCCGCTCCACGTCGTCGCGGCCGTACGGGTGGTGGTCCGGGAAGGCCACGAACTCGACGACGTTGGCCCCGAGTTGGGCTAGCGTCGCGCGGAAGGCCGCCGGGTTGCCGAGGCCGCAGAACGCCAGCGTCGGCCGGCCACGCACGAGGTCGAGGGGGGCCGTCACGCCGCCGGTGCCGGCGAGTACCACCGGGGCGTGGACCGCCTCGGCGACGAGTAGCTTCGGGAAGCGTCGCGTCAACACGGCGCGTTGCCGGGCGAGTTCCGCGGGCGACGTCTGGTCGCAGCGCGTCAGGATCACGGCGTCGGCCCGCTTGAGCGAACTCGCCGGCTCGCGCAGGGTTCCGCGCGGCAACAGCCGGTCGCGGTCGAACGGCCGGGTGGCGTCGAGCAGCACAATATCGAGGTCGCGGTGCAGTCGGCGGTGCTGGAAGCCGTCGTCGAGGACGAGCAATTCGCTCTCGAGTTCTTGCAGCGCCGTCAGCGCGAGTTCGACGCGGTCGGCCCCTTGCAGGTGCGGCACGTCGGGCAAGTTCTCTTCGAGGACCAGCGCCTCGTCGTTCGGCCCGCCCTCCCCGCCGTAGCCGCGACTGAGCACGGCGACGGCGACGCCGGCGGCGCGGTAGTGGGCGGCGACGTACTCGACGCACGGCGTCTTGCCGGTGCCGCCGACGCTCAGGTTGCCGACCACGACGACCGGCACCGGCACGCGCGTCGCGCCGCGAATTCCGGCGTCGAAGAGGCGGTTGCGCGTCGCCATCGCCATGCCGTAAGGCAGCGACGCCCACCACAGGGCGGCGCGGGCGAGGGCGGCGGACGGCCCGCGGCGCTCGCCGGAGGTGATCGCCTGGTAGGTGTCGTGCGGTTCGGGCATGGCGTGTTGTAACAGTTGCAAAATCGGCGCGTCAACGCCGCTTTGGCCGCGGGGCTTCGGGTTGACGACGGGCGGCCGCGTCGGCATCCCAACAGGCATGGTACTCAACTTCGTCAAGCGGCTCCTGCGGCCGGCCCCGCGCCTCGGGTTCTTCGACGTGTTCGACGCCGCGCAACTGCGGCCACTCGTCGAGCGCCACGGCGTCCCGTGGCCGACGGCGGTCGCTGCGCTCAAGGCGGCACGCACCGAGGCGGCGCGGCCGGGGGATGTCGTGCGCCGCGTCGTCGAAAGCCGGCTCGACCTGCGGACCGCCTTCCCGCTCGGCTTCACACCGCTGGGCCGCGCCGGGCTGCTGGAGTGGCTGCTGACGCACGGCCACGCCGAGTACGGGCTGACGGCGACCGACGCCCTGCGCTTCACGGCGGAACAGGCACTCGACCCGAGTGACGGCTTCGCCGACGCCTACCGCTGGCAGCCGGCGTGGCAGGCGGCCGTGCCCGACGCGCTGACGCCGGCCGGCTGGCCGAAACTGCTGGCGTGGCTGGCCCACACCGCGGGGCCGGCGGGGCCGTGGCTCCAGCGCGTGCCGCCGCCGGCGTTCCCCACCGCGGCGGCGCGGGGCGTCAACGTGCTGGGGCACTTCGGCTACCCGAGCGGCTTGCAGGAGGAGGCGGAGCAGTACGTCCGGGCGCTGCGGCACGCCGGCTACGCCGTGGCCCGCCGCGACATCCCCGACACCTACCGCCCGGCCGCGCGGGGCACCGAGCGTTATGACGACCTCGAAGTTTACCCCGTGACGCTCGTCAAGATCGGCGCGGCGGAGCTGCTCGACCTTCAGTACGCGCGGGCGGGGCTGCACCCGCGCGCCGGCGTCTACCGGGTCGCCTGCTGGTCGTGGGAGTTGGCGAACTTCCCGTTGGGCCCGATCGCCCACGCCGGGTTGGCCGACGAGGTCTGGACGCCGTCGGAGTTCGCCGCCGACGCCGTGCGGCGAGCCTGGCCGGGCCAGCGGGTCACGGCGATGTTGCCGGGGGCGTCGGTGCCGGCGGTGCCGGCGTTCGCGCGGTCGCACTTCGGCCTCGACCCCGGCCGCTTCGTCGTCGGGTTCGCCTTCGACATGGGCAGCTCGGGCGAGCGCAAGAACCCCCTCGGGTTACTGCGCGCCTTCCGCCGGGCGTTCCCCGCTGACGAGCCAGTGTCACTGATAATCAAGGCGTCGCGGGCCGAGGCGAACCCGACGCTCTGGGACGCGCTGCAAGCCGCCGCGGCGGCCGACCGGCGGGTAGTGCTCGTGAACCGGGTGATGCCGCGCGACGAAGCCGTGGCGTTACTGGCGGCGTGCGACTGCTACTGTTCGCTGCACCGCGCCGAGGGTTTCGGGTACACGCTCGCCGAGGCGATGCTGTTGGGCAAACCGACAATCGCGACCGGCTACAGCGGCAACCTCGACTTTATGACGCCGGAAACGAGCCACCTCGTGCGCTACACGCTGGTGAAAGTGGGGCCGGGCCAGCCGCCGTACGACCCAGACGCCGAGTGGGCGGAGCCGGACGAGGGGCACGCCGCGGAGCTGCTGAGGCGAGTCTACGCCGACCCGGAGGCGGCGCGTCAAATGGGGGCGCGGGCAGCGGTGCATGCGCGAGGGGTGTTCTCGGTTGAGGCGGCCGCGGCGCGGATGGCGGGGTTCTGGCCCGTCTTGTTAGCCCGACGCGCCAGCGAGGGGAGCAAGTCCCGGTGAACGACGCCCGTGGGGATTGACCGAACCACCCGCATCGTCGCCAGGGG
>JANXTD010000681.1 GCA_025352585.1 Fimbriiglobus sp. | reverse complement strand
CGAGAAACCCTACTCGGGCAAGTTCTTGGCTCGAATGTCTCGCTCCTTGCACAAGAGCGCCGCACTGAAGGCCGCCGAGAGCGGCGTTAGCCTGAACGAGTTGGTACAAGACGCCGTCCGTGCCGTCGTGGCACCTCGCATCAAGGCTCCCAAGAAGTCCCCGAAGGCCGCTCAGAAATCGGCCCCCGCTCCCCGGCGGAAGCTCAGCGCGAAAAGTAGTACGCCGTCAGCGTGAAGCCGATGGCGACGACCGTCCAGCGCACCGCCGTCGCCGGCAAGCGGCGGGCGACTCGCGCGCCGAGGTAGCCGCCGGCGACGGCGGTCACGGCCATCATACCGGCGTACTCCCAGTGGATCAGCCGCTTCGCCGGGTCGGCTTGCAGCGCGTCGGCGGCCAGGAAGACGACGACGGTGACGAAGTTGATCGCCGAGGCCAGCACCGTCTTGACGGCGTTCATGCGGTGGATACTGCCGACGTTCATGAAGCCCAGCGACGTGAGCATCAGGATGCCGATGCCCGCGCCGAAGTAGCCGCCGTAGGTCGCGGTGAGGAACTGGAAGCCGACCAGCGCGGCGAGTTTGACGCCGGTCGCCGGGGGGTGCAGGGTGTCGTCGGCGCGGCGCTGCCGCAACGCGCGGTTGATCGGCTGTTGCAGCAGGAACAGCGTCGCGGCGGTGAGGATCAGCCAGGGCACGAGCGTGCCGAAGTCCTCCGGGTAGGCCACCATCAGCAGCGAGCCGCACAGCCCGCCGGCCAGGCTCGGCGGCAGCATTTGCAGCAGGAACCGCCGTGCCCCGGCCAGTTCGCGGCGGTAGCCCCACGCCCCGGCGAACGACCCCGGCAGCAGCGCGATCGTACTCGTCACGTTGGCCGCCGCCGGGCCGACCACGGCGAAGAGCGCGGGGAAGGTGAGCAGGGTGCCGCCGCCGGCGATCGAGTTCAGCGCCCCCGCGCCGAACGCCGACGCGGCCAGGGTGATCAGCGTCGCGGGGTCGGTCGGCATCGGGCGGCAATCCTGGGCGGGGCGGGCACGGGGCGGGCACGGGGGCAAGTCCTGTTGTACGCGGCGGCACTCCGTAGAATGCCGTCGAACCCCACTACTCCTCCCCCCCCTGTGAAGGGCGACGCGAATGGCCGACTCGCAAGACGTGACCGACGTGACGGCCGAGAACTTCCGCGCCGTCGTGATCGAAGGCTCTGCCGTCGCCCCGGTCGTCCTCGACTTCTGGGCACCCTGGTGCGCCCCCTGCCGGCAACTCGGGCCGGCGCTGGAGGCCCGAGCCGCCGGCGGGGCGTTCACGCTGGCCAAGGTCAACATCGACGAGTGCCCCGAACTCGCCGAGCAGTTCCAGGTGACGAGCATCCCGGCGGTCTACGCCATCAAGGACGGCAAGGTCATCGACCACTTCGTCGGGATGCTGGCCGAGGCCGAACTCGACGACTTCGTGGCGAACCTGAACCCCAGCCCCGCCGAGGTCGAACTGCTCGCCGCCGTGCAGGTCGCCATCGCCGACCCCGAGGCCGGCAAGGTCGCCCTGCGCGAGGTCGTCGCCAAGACGCCCACGGCCGAGCCGGCGCGGGTCGCCCTGGCGTCGCTGCTGATCGAACTCGCCGAGTCGCCCGAGGAGTCGGCGCGGCTGCTGCACGGCATCGAGTCGGGCGAGTACGCCGAGGAGGCCCAGCGCCTGCGCGGGGTGCTGAAACTGCGGCAAGTCCCGCACGCCGACGCCGACCTGGCCGAGGCCCTGAGCGACCACGAGACGGCCGAGCGCTACCTGAAAGTCGGCACGATCCTGGCCGCGCAGGGCGAGTACGAGCAGGCGCTGGAGACGCTGATCACCGGGGCCGACCTCGACAAGGCCCTCGCCGGCGGGGCGATCCGCGAGGCGATGCTGGCGATCTTCGCGGTCATCGGCGTGCGGAGTGAAATGGCCGACGAGTACCGCGACAAGCTGCGATCGAAGCTGTATTGAGCCGCGTCATCCTCTGCCCCGTCGGCAGTCACGGCGACGTGCTGCCGCTGGTCGCCGTCGGCGTGGCGATGCGGGGCCGCGGCCACGCCGTGACGCTCATCACCGCCGAGCCGTTCCGCGAGTTGGCGGCGCGGCACGGCTTCGACTTCGCGCCGACCGGCACCGCTGAGGACTACCACGCCCTGACGCACGACCCCGACCTGTGGCACCCGTCGCGGTCGATGAAGGTGCTGTTCGGCCCGCCCCGCTTCGAGCGACTGTTGCGCGACGCCTACGCGCAACTCGTGGCGGCGATCGAACCCGGCAACACGGTCGTCCTCGGCGGGTCGCTGGGGCTGGCGGGCCGCGTCGCCCAGGACGCCCTGGGGGTGCCGTTCGTCAGCGTCCACTTGCAGCCGGCGGCGGTCTTCAGTGTGGCGAACCCGCCGCGCACGGCGACCATTCGGGTGCGCGACTGGTGGCCGCACTGGGTCCGCCGCTCGCTCTACTGGTCGGCCGAGACGTTCCTGCTCGACCCGCTGATGCGCGGCCCGGTGAACCGCCTGCGCGTCGGGGCGGGGCTGCCGCGGATGCGCCGGGTCTTCGGGCCGTGGCGTCACTCGCCGCTGAAGGTACTGGCGTTCTTCCCGAAGTGGTACGCCGACGCCCCCGACTACCCGGCGCAACTGTCGCACGTCGGCTTCGTGAAGTACGACCAACCCGAACGGGCCACCCCGCCGGCCGTCGAGGCGTTCCTGAGCGCGGGGCCGCCGCCGGTGGCGGTGAGCTTCGGCACCGCGATGCGGATGGGCAAACCGTACTTTGCCGCCGCGTTGGACGCCTTCCGCCGCACCGGCTTGCGCGGACTGATCCTGGCGAAGTCCGGCGACCAGATCCCGCCCGACCTGCCGCCGACCGTGCTGCACGCCGACTACGCCCCGTTCAGTGCGGTGTTGCCCCGCTGCGCCGCGGTGATCCACCACGGCGGCATCGGCACGACGGCCCAGGCGCTGGCGGCCGGCGTGCGGCAACTGGTGATGCCGATGGCCTTCGACCAGCCCGACAACGCCGCCCGCCTCGAAGCCTTCGGCGTCGCCCGCACCGTCTGGCCGAAACAGTTCACCGGGGCCAACGTCGCCGCGGCGTTGACCGCGCTGCTGGCCGACGAGTCCGCCGGCCGGGCCGCGGCGGAGTACGCCAGGCGCATGGCCGCGGAGCCGGACCCGCTGCCGCTGGTGGCGGACGCGCTGGAGCGGCTGCTTTAAGAGTGCAGAATGCACAGTGCAGAGTGCAGAATGGTGAGCAGCCGCCTGAGCACTCTGCACTCTGCACTCTGCACTCTTCCGTAAATCGGTTCCGGTCCCGGCCCCGCCACCAGCGGCAGCGGGTCCGGCTCCGCGGCCATGCGGGCGGCGTACTCCGCCGCGGCCCGGCCGGCGGACTCGTCGGCCAGCAGCGCG
>JANXTD010000669.1 GCA_025352585.1 Fimbriiglobus sp. | reverse complement strand
GCGACGCCGTGGACCGCAACGAGACCGTTCCGCCGACGACCTGGGTTGCATCGATGTCAGCAAGGAGACCCTGGACGCCTGCCTCCTGCCGGCCCCCGGCGGCAAGCCCCGCGAGCGCGCGTTCGCCAACGACGCCGCCGGCCACGCGGCACTCGCGGCCTGGGCCGACGAGCAATCGGCCGACGCCGCGGTCGGCTTCTGCCTGGAGAGCACCGGGCCCTACGGCGAGGCCCTGGCGACCGCGCTGGCCGACGCCGGCCGGCACGTCGCGGTGGTCAACCCGGCCCGCGTCAAGTACGCCGGCCTGATGCGCGGCCAGGGCAACAAGACCGACCGCGCCGACGCCAGGCTGATCGCCGAGTACGCGGCCCGCGAGCGGCCCGCGCGGTGGCAGCCGCCCCGCCCGGAGGTCCGCGAACTCCAGGCCCTCTCGCGCCGCCGGGACGACCTGCGGCGGCTCGCCGCCGGCGAGAAGACGCGGCTGGCCGCCCCCGGCCTCAGCCCGGCCACCCGCAAGTCGCTCGCCCGCACCGTCGCGTTCCTCGCGAAGGAGGCCGACCGCCTTGAGGCCCAGGCCGACGCCGTCGTCGCCGCCGACGAGCACCTGTCCGCGAGCCGCGAGTTGCTCCGCACCATCCCCGGCGTCGGCCCGGTCGCGGCCACCGCCATCCTCGCCGAACTCCCCGACCCGGCCCGCTTCGCCACCGCCCAGCAGGCGGCCGCCTACGCCGGCCTGGCCCCCCGCGAGTACCGCTCCGGGACCAGCGTCAAGAAGCGCACCCGGCTGTCGAAGGCGGGCAACGCCCGGCTCCGCAAGGCACTCTACCTGCCGGCGTTGACGGCCACCCGGTTCAACCCCCTCATGGCGGCCTTCTACGACCGCCTCGTCGCCGCCGGGAAGCCGAAGATGAGCGCCCTCGGGGCGTGCATGCGGAAGCTCCTGATGATCGCCTACGGCGTGCTCAAGAGCCGGACGGCGTTCGACCCGACGAAGGGGTCAAAAATCGCCCCTTGACAACACGCTACCTGGTTCGGCGTCTGCGACTACGCCTCGACCCGATCCGCCAGACCACAGGCAACCGCCTCGCTCGGAGTCAGGCGACGGCCGACCAACAGGTGCGGGGCGACCGCCTCCGGGTGCTGACCGCATAGCTCTGCAATGACCCCGGCGAGTTGGTGCCGGAGGCGGCTCGCGTCCGCCGGCGACGCAGCCGCGTTCTCAATCGGGGTCAGCGACAGTTCGGCCGCGGGGCCGACCGCCCGCTCCCCCTTGCGTCCGCTGGCGAACACAACGAGCGCGATGCCGTGGGCCATCGCCGGCGCTCGTGTGCGGACCGGCGGCCGAAGCTCCCGCACCGTGTCCACAACCGCCATACCCGCTGCCACACCACCGCCTGGCGACTCGACGCGGAGGGTGATGGGCTGCCGCGCGTCCTGGTGCTGGAGGAACAGCAACTGCGCGATGGCGACCTGGGCGGTGGTGTCGGTGATCTCGCCATCGAGACGGACAATGCGGTGCTGGAGCGCCTCCTCGGGGTCGTGCGGATCAGGTGCGTTCCGCTTCCCGAACGGCCACATGCTTCCTCGCCCTCTGCCCGCCGAACGACCCAGCTCAGCAGCCGGCGGGGCTGAGGAGCCTACACATCTGGGAAAGCCGTCATGCCCCCGCCGTCGGCTGCAGCGCCTCACATGTTATCGTGGGGGTGTCGTGAGGACGAGCCCGGCGGGCGGAAAATCGCATGCAGCGGATGAGGCCCAGACCTCGGGAACCAGGTGGCGGACCGACCGCCGGCGCTCCTCGACCTCGGACGCTACCCTGCGGGCGGTCGCCTTCGGATCGACCCCGCATCCGTGAGCTTGAGGGGAGGGACGCCGTGGGCACCGCAGTCACCGCCGTGATCGGCATCGATGTCAGCAAGGACACCCTGGACGCTTGCCTGCTCGCCCCCGGCGGGAAGGCCCACGAGCGCGCCTTCCCGAACGGCCCGGCCGGGCACGCCGCCCTCTTGGCGTGGGCCGACCGGCACGCCGGCGGGGCCGCGGCCCACTTCGGCATGGAGGCCACCGGTGGGTACGAGGACGCCTTGGCCACCCACCTCCACGCCGCCGGCCGCACCGTGAGCGTCGTGAACCCGACCCGGATCAAGTACGCCGGACTCGTCCGCGGGCGTGGGGACAAGACGGACAAGGCCGACGCCCGGCTGATCGCGGCCTACACCCGCGACCAGTCCCCGCCGGCCTGGACCCCGCCTTCGCCCGAGGTGCGGGAGTTGCAGGCCCTGGTGCGTCGCCGCGACGACCTGCGGACGCTCGCCGCCCAGGAGAAGGCCCGCCTCGAAGCGCCGCTGCTGACCCCGGCCGCCCGCAAGTCGGTCGCCCGCGTCGTCAAGTTCCTGGCGAAGGGGGCGGACGCCCTGCAGGCCGCGGCCGACGCGCTCATCGCCGCGACCCCTGGGCTGAAGGCCGACCGGGACCTACTGGCCACCATCCCTGGGGTCGGCACCCAGACCGCCTCGACTGTGCTGGCCGAGTTGCCGGCCCTCGACCGGGTGCCGTCGGCCCAGGCCGCCGCGGCCTACGCCGGCCTGGCCCCGCGGGAGTTTAGGAGCGGGTCGAGCGTCCGCGGCCGGACCCGGCTGTCGAAGGCCGGGAACGCGCGGTTGCGGAAGGCACTCTACCTGCCGGCCCTAACCGCGGTGCGGTTCAACCCGGCCCTGAAGGCGTTCTACGAGCGGCTGGTGGCGGCCGGGAAGCCGAAGATGTGCGCCCTCGGGGCGTGCATGCGGAAGCTGGTGATGATCGCCTACGGGGTGCTCAAGAACCGCCAGCCGTTCGACCCTGCGTGGGTATCAAAAAAGACCCGTTGACAACACGCTACCTGGTTCGGCCTTCGGGGCCACCCGCCCACCGCCGACCCGCCGCGGCCTCCGCCCAATCGACCCGGACGACCCACCGCCGCCGCCCGCCGATTTTCACCCCGCCCCGGTCTCCGCTCGGGTGCTGCCC
>JANXTD010000602.1 GCA_025352585.1 Fimbriiglobus sp. | reverse complement strand
CCAAAGTCAAGTTTTGGTTTTCTCCGCGACTCTGCGTCTCTGCGGCAAAATTCCGTCGGATTTACTGGTTGAACAGGAACGCCTTGCTGTTCAGCAGCGCCCACAGGATGTTCTCGTACGCCACCTTTTTCGCCTTCTCGTGCTTGGCGAGGTGTTCCAGCGCCAACGCCCGTTGCTCGGGTGAGGGCGTCTTGCCGACGGCCAGCAGGAACAGTTCGTCGAGCTTCACCGCGTCCGGGCGGGGGTCGCGGCTCAGCCGGTCGGCGCGGCCGGCGGCGCGGCCGATCTTGTCCTGCACCTCCTGGCTATTCAACAGGTGCAGCGTCATCGCAAGGCTCGCTTCGTTGACGCGCTCGCACTCGCACGCACTGATGCGCTGCGGCCGGCCCAGCACGTCGAGGAAGTACGACGTGAACGACTCGTCCGGCAGCATGATCGCCCGACTCGGCGCGTTCTTGTCCTTCGGCAGCCCGCTGAAGTCCGACGGGCTTTGCGTCACCTGGCAGACCGCGTCGAACACCACTTCCGCCGCCAGACGCTTGGGGTAGTAGCGGGCGTAGCTCTGCTTGTCGGTCGCGTTGAACTCGTTGGGCGCGGAACTCAACTGGTACGTCTGGCTCTTACAGATCGTGCGGATCAGCGCTTTCAAGCTGTACTTGTTAGCGACCAGGTCCGCGGCTAAGGCGTCGAGCAGCGCCGGGTTGGACGGCGGGTTCGTCACGCGCATGTCGTCGAGCGGGTCGACGACGCCGCGGCCGAAGAAGTGCGCCCAGTAGCGGTTCGCCACCGCCTTGGCGAAGTACGGGTTCTTGGGGTCGGTCATCCAGTCGGCCAGCAGCTCGCGCGGGTCGTCGTCGCCGCCGATCACCTTGGCCTCGGCGTCGAGCGGCTTGGTCGGCGCGACCTTGCCGGTGCGCTTGTTCGAGACACTGCCGCTGGTCTTGGTGAAGATCACGACCGGCTTCGCCTGCTGGTTGTTGACCTGCTTGCCCGGCGTCGGCACGTCCTTCTTGCCGACGCGGCCGAAGAACGCCGCGAGGCCCCAGTAGTCGTCCTGGGTCCACTTCTCGTAGGGGTGGTGGTGGCACTGGGCGCACGCCAGACGCTGGCCCAGGAACACCTGGCTCACGTCGTCGACGAACTGCTCCGGCGTCGTGACCTCCTTGAACCAGACGGTCGGCGGCGACTTGGCCTCGTCGCCGATGGCGCAGACGATCTCGCGGGCGAAGTCGCTGTACGGCTTGTCGGCGGCGACCGACTCGCGGATCCAACTGTGGAAGCTGAACGTGCCCGACGCCCGCTGCGGCTCGCCGCGGCGCTTGACGCGCAACACGTCGGCCCACTTGTTGGCGAAGAAGTAGGCGTACTCCGGCGTCTCGAGCAGCTTGTCCACGAACTTGTCGCGCTTGGCCGGGTCCTTGTCCGCGGCGAACGCCATGACGACCTCGGCGGCCGGCAGCGTGCCGGTGATGTCGAGCGCGGCGCGGCGGGCGAACTGCTCGTCGGTGCAGACGCCCGACGGCGCGATGTTCAACTCGCGCCACTTCTTGGCGGTGAACTGGTCCACCACCGTCTTGGGCGTGAAGGCGAAATCGACCGCGGCACCGGGCCGGGGGACGACCGCCTGGAAGACGTTGACCAAGCCCGAGAAGCGCACCATGACGGCGGCTTGCCCGGTCGTGGTGAGCGTGTTCACCAGGCCCGTTTCGTTGACGGTGGCGACCTCGGTCTCGTTGCTCTCGTACTGCGCCCGGCGGGTCACGTCCTCGACGCGGCCGTCGGAGTAGTGGGCGTGGACGGCGAGTTGCTGGCGGGCGCTGCGGTCGATGACGCGCGTCTCGGGGTAGACGGTGACCTTCACGATCGTCGGGTCGGTCGGCCGGCCGAACGGCGTGCCGGAGGCGATCCAGCGGCGCAGCACCTTGTACTCCTCGCTGCCGACTTCGGTCTTCTTGCCGCCGCCGTGCGGGACTTGCCCCGTCGTCTTCAAGAGGAACAGCGACTGGTCCGGGGCCGAGGGCAGCATCCGCCGACCGCGCGACTCTTTGGTGAGCGTGGCGAAGTCGAGTTCGGGGTCGTAGCCGAGCAGCGACAGGCGGAAGTTGTTCTGCCCCTGAATCTTGCCGTGGCAGCCGCCGCTGTTGCAGCTCAGCTTCGTCAGGATCGGCTCGATCGTGTTGGTGAAGTTGATCGGCTCGAACGTCTCCAGCCCGGCGACCGTGAGCGGCACCTTCGTAGACTTGCCCTGAAACGTGGCGGTGATGTCGGCCGCGCCGTTGGCGAGCGGGAAGACCCGCCCGGCGGCATCGACGCGGGCGACCTTGGGGTCGGACACGCCGTAAGCCGCGACGGCGGTGAGGTCGCGTTCGCGTGGCCCGTCGGTGCCGGTGACGAGCAACTGCGGGGCGTCGTCGCTGCCGCGGATGGCGAGTTTGGCGGGGAACGGCGTGAGGGCCGTGACTTCCGCCCGCAGGGGCGTCGTCAGGGCGACCGCCGCGAGGGTGGCCACGAGGGAGAGGGTTCGCATCACAAATCCCCAGAGAAGAGGGGGCACGGCGGGTAGGTGAGGCATTCTAACGCAAGACGCGGCCGTTGTCGAAGGGGAAATGCGGGAACCGGGCGGCGAAGGCGAGCCGGGGACGAAAGTCCCCCGAGTCATCGCCCCCAGAGTGACCTCCGCGCGACGGGGAGACTCGGGGGACTGTCGTCCCCCGCTCGCCTGCTGACCGTCACCAGCGCCAGCCGGACTCGCCCTCTTCGCCGCGGCGGCCGCCGGCCGTGACCCAATCGACAACCCGCGTCCGGCCCTCGTGGATGCGGGTGGCGCGGTCCGCGGCGTTGGGGTCGTAGCCCGCGGCGAGGGCGCGGCGGCCGGCCCAGAAGCCGAAGGCCAGGACGCCCGGCGCGGCGTAGGCCGCCCAGACTTGGACGCTTTGCCTCAGGACCCTCGGGCCGTGGGCGAAGAGTACGCTGGCGGCCACGATGCTGGCGGCACCGAACAAGATGAGCAGGCCGTGGGCGACGCTCGCCATCCAGGCGTGCCGCTCGCGGCGGCCCGCGCGGACCATCGCCGGCTGGACCAGGCCGCAGGCCGGGCAGGGCACCACGTCGCAGGCCCGAGCCAACTGCTTCTCCGCGTCCGCCGCCGCCTTCTTCTGGGCGGACCGCGCGGCGGAAGACTCGAACAGGAAGTACGGGGAGAAGGCTGCGGCCGACCCCTCCCGCGTCGCCAGGTAGGAGTAGCGCGTGCCGCACGCCTCGCAGGCGACCTCCTTGACGGCCGTGCCAATCACCGCCGCCGTGTGCTCGTTGCCCATGATCAACATGACAGGACTCCCCCGTTTCGCGGCCCGACTACGCCGGACCCCACGCGACTGTAGGACGAGTTTCCGGCCGCGGCGCGGCTCATTCGCCCGCCGGGAACAGGAAGCGCAGCACGTCGCCGAAGCGCGCGCCCCACGACGCCTCGTTGTGCGTGCCGCCGGGCACCTCGCGGTAGGCGAACTCGACGCCGTCGCGCAGGCCGGCCAGCGCGAAGTGACGCGCCAGCTTGCGGGTCCGGGCGACGTTCGCCTGCCGGCCGACGCGGTTCGACCCCTCGTCCTCGCCGGTGTCCAGCCAGACGCGGCACCCCGGCGGCCAACCGACGTCGCCCAGGAAGAATTCGCGGTCCCACCACAGCGACGGCGACAGCGCGGCGCAGCGGCCGAAGACGCGCGGGTAGCGCCGGCACAGTTCCAGTGAGATCAGCCCGCCCATTGACGACCCCGCCACGCCGGTCGCCGCCGGGCCGGACTCGGTGCGGTAGGTCGCGTCGATGAACGGCTGCAACTCCTCGACCAGGAAGCGGCCGTAAGCTTCACTCAGGTCGTCGGTCGCGTCCGGGCCGCCGCGACGCGGGCCGTACTCGCGCAGCCGGTCGGGGCTGTTGCCGACGCCGACGACGATCGCCGGCGCGGCCAGTCCGCGGCGGGCCTCGCGCTCGGCCGTTTCGCCCGCCGCCCACGGCACCCCGGCGAACGACGTGTCGGCGTCGAAGAGGTTCTGCCCGTCGTGCATGTACAGCACCGGGTAGCGCCGCGCCGCGCCGAGCTCGTAGCCCGGCGGCAACGCCACGGTGACGGGCCGGGCGTGCGGCAGGTGCGCCGAGCGGAAGTCGGCGTGGTAGCGCACGGCGTCGCGGCCCCAGCCGGCGACTTCGATGTCGGCGTCGCCGTCGGCGAGTTCGCGCGGCGGGCGCTCGCGGCCGCCGCCGTCGGACTCGGCGGTGCGCCAGGTGCCGCGGGTCACGAGGAACCGTGTGCCGGGGGCGGCGGGCAGGCGGGCGCGGGCGGTGCCGTCGCCGCACGGCTCCAGCGGCACCCCGGCGGCGGCCCAGTCGCCGAGCGCGGCCCCCCCCCCGGCCAGGAACAGCGGCTCCCAGCCCGGCGACCCCGGCACCCGCACGACGAACTCGACCATGCCACCCCCAGCCGAACCCGCGACGTGGGTATTCTAGTCGCCGGGACAATTCCCTTGCCCCCGCGGCGAATGCCGCTGAAGATACCGCTTGCCGTCCGCCCCTTGTCGGGAGTCTTCGCCATGAGCTTACGCGACTGGGTCTCGGGCCAGTTCATCGACATCATCGAGTGGACCGAGCCGTCCCAGAACGAGATTCTGGCGTACCGCTTCCCCCGGCACAACAACGAGATCAAGAACGGCGCGAAGCTCATCGTCCGCGAGGGCCAGGCGGCGGTGTTCGTCAAGGAGGGCCAGCACGCCGACGTGATGTCGCCGGGGATGTACACCCTCGACACCAACAACCTGCCGATCCTGTCGAGCATTCTGGGCTGGAAGTACGGCTTCGAGTCGCCGTTCAAGTGCGAGGTCTACTTCATCTCGACGCGGCAGTGGACCGACCAGAAGTGGGGCACCCAAAACCCCGTGCTGATGCGCGACCCGGAGTTCGGCCCCATCCGCGTGCGCGCCTTCGGCAGCTACGCCTTCAAGGTGACCGACCCGACCACGTTCGTCCGCGAACTCGTCGCCACCGACCCGAGCTTCGAGGTCTTCGAGATCGCGGCGCAGTTCCGCAACGTCATCGTCTCGCGCTTCGTCGACACCGTCGCCAACGTCAAGCTGCCGATTCTCGACCTCGTCGGCAACTACGAGCGCCTCAGCAAGCTCGCGCTCGACCGGGTCGCCCCGGAGTTGGCGAAGATGGGCGTGTCGCTGACGCAGTTCTACGTCGAGAGTGTGAGCCTGCCGCCGGAGGTCGAGGCGGCGCTGGACAAGAAGTCGCAGATGGGCATTCTCGGCAACCTCGACCAGTACACGAAGTTCCAGTCGGCCGAGGCGATCCGCGACGCGGCGCAGAACCCCGGCGGCGCGGCCGGCCTCGGCGTCGGGATGGGCGCGGGGATTGCCCTGGGCCAGCAGATGGGCAACGCGATGGCCGCCGCCCCGCCGGTCGCCGCCCCCCCGCCGCTGCCGGCGGCTGCGGCGTACCACGTCGCCATCGCCGGGGCCGCCGCCGGGCCGTTCGACCTCGCCGCGATCGGCGTGAAAATCCGCGACGGCTCAATCACGCGCTCGTCGCTGGCCTGGAAGGCGGGGATGCCGGGCTGGGTCGCCGCCGACACGCTGCCCGACCTGCAAGCGCTCTTCGCGTCCGCCCCCCCGCCGCTGCCGACGCCGTAAGGCGGCTCGCCAGCCGTGCCGCGAAACGCGTCGCCCGCACCCGCACCGTGTCGTGTTACCAGTCGCCCGCCAGGACTTCGCCACCCGCGCGGGTGGCGAGGCCACGCCACGTCGTCGCCGACACGCTGTCGGTCACGAAGCGCACCGAGCCGTCGAGCAGTAGCGCGTTGACGCCGCCGCCGTGGAAGCTGCGCGCGGTCACCGCCGCGTAGGTGTCGCCCAGGCTCGACTCGCTCGCGGCCACGTAATCGACGTCGTAAGTCACGCCGCCGCTGGCGTACTTCACGTTGGTGTTCGGCGGGAACACGGCCGTGAAGCCGGTCTCGTGGACCTTGCCGTCCACCCACTCGGCGTGCGTCGTCTTCGCCGGGTCGAAGGCCGCCAGCGACAGCGCACTGATGTCGGCCGGGGTCGCGGGACTCGGCGGCTGCACGGCGTAAGTCGTCGTGGCGTTCGCCCCGGCCAGCTTCGGCGTGTACGCCTTGACCTCGGCCGCGGCGACCGTGTTGCTCATGCCGTCGGTGAAGTCGGCCGGGCGGAAGCCGCGGCTCGGGCTGAACGCCCCGTCACTCCCCCGCATCCCCGACGCCTTGTTCGTCAGCACGCCCCAGGTGCCGAGGTTCACGGCGTAGTTAATCATCCAGTGCTTGTTGCCGTACACCGGGTCGGTGCCGTAGCCGCGGTCGTTGACCTCCGCGGGGCAAACGAACGTCGCCACCCGCTTCGACGCCACGCCGATCTGCAAGTTGTAACTCACCGACAGGTCGATGCCGCGGAACAGGTTCTCCTGCTCGATGTACGGCAACAGCCGGGCCTGCGCCGACCAGGCCGAAGTCGCCGTGACGGCCGCGCCGTTGTAGGCGTAGGTCGCGTTGGGCGGCAGGCCGTCGTTCACGTCCATG
>JANXTD010000408.1 GCA_025352585.1 Fimbriiglobus sp. | reverse complement strand
GTGCGCAACGCCGCCGAGGCCGACGAGTTGACGCAGGAGGTGTTCATCCACGCCATGCGCAAGTTGCCGCAACTGCGCGACCCGCGCTGCTTCGCCGGCTGGCTGCGGCAAATCACCGCCCGCATGGCCGTGAACCGGCTGACGCGGCGCAGCCCGGCGTTCGGCACCGACCCCGACGTGCTGAACGCCATCGCGGCGACCCCCGGCGAGGCGTCCGACGACTTCGAGCGCGGCGAGGCGAAGGCCCAACTGCACGAGGCGTTGACGGCCCTGAAGCCGGACGACCGCGCGACGCTGGACGCCTTCTACTTGCGGGGCCGGAGCCTGAAGCAAATGGCCCGCGAGTTCGACGCCCCCCTGGGCACGATCAAGCGCCGCCTGTTCGTGGCCCGCAACCGCCTCCGCGACGTGCTGATCGACGCCGGCCTCGGGGCCGAGTTCCACCTCGACGAGCCGGCGAAGGCCAAGAGCAAGACGCGCGAACTGGCGGGGGTGTAAAAGAAAACAACTTTGCCGCAGAGACGCAGAGTCGCGGAGAAGTCCAAAACATATGATTTTGTTTTGGTCCTCTCCGCTACTCCGCTCCTCCGCGGTTAAAACTTTTGGTTACACCCCCGCCAGCTCCCGCGCCTTCCGCGGGGCCTTCACCGGCTCCTCGAGGTCGAACTCGTTGCCGAGGCCGGCGTCGATCAGCACGTCGCGGAGGCGGTTGCGGGCCACGAACAGCCGGCGCTTGATGGTGCCCAGGGGGGCGTCGAACTCGCGGGCCATCTGCTTCAGGCTCCGGCCGCGCAAGTAGAAGGCGTCCAGCGTCGCCCGGTCGTCCGGCTTCAACGCCGTCAACGCCTCGTGCAACTGCGCCTTCGCCTCGGTCCGCTCGGCGTCGTCGGACGCCTCGCCGGGGGTCGCCGCGATGGCGTTCAACACGTCGGGGTCGGTCCCGAAGGCCGGGCCGCGCCGGGTCAAGCGGTTGACGGCCATGCGGGCGGTGATCTGCCGCAACCAGCCGGCGAAGCACCGCGGGTCGCGCAGTTGCGGCAACTTGCGCATGGCGTGGATGAACACCTCCTGCGTCAACTCGTCGGCCTCGGCGGTGTTGCGGACCCGCGCCAACGCCATCGCGTGGACGCTGGCCTGGAAGCGCACGACCAGCTCGCCGAAGGCGTCGCGGTCGCCGACTTTCGCGCGGTCTACCAACTCGATAATCTCGTCCCAACACGTGGCGATCATGGCGTCTCGGTATCCTGTCCCGATCCTGGGGCAAGGTCGTGCCTGCGGCCAAGCGTTCGCGGTCAACGGATCGACGGCTCGACCGCCCGGATCAGAGGCGGAGGGGGTCGAGCAGTAGCGTCGTCCGGGCGGGGCAGGCGGCGGCCGTCGGGCTTGCCGACGGACTCGCGACCAACGCCCCGCGGCGAACCGGCCGGGGGTGCGGCGAAGCGTCGTTGCCAAAGGGAAGCAGTCGCCGACGGCCCGTCCGCCCGCGGCCGACTGGGACGATGTCCCGTCTGGCCGGTGAAATGGGCGAACGCAAAAGGGCCGAGAGCGACGGCTCCGCCGGAGGGCGAAACGCCGGACCGCACGGGTCGTTCTGGGGAAATCCTGGCGTGACCGGTTCGCGGAGTCGCCACGGCAATTCGGGTTCGCTCTGAGCGCCGGAGCGTCAGGGGTTACGAACGGGTTCCGAAAACTGTTGCCGAGGGGACCGCGGGCCGGATCACAAATTGGTTGCGGGCTGCGTCAGCCAGCAATAACTCGTGAAGCCAGGGGACTTTCTGCCGTCGGCCCGTTTGAGGCCGACAGCGGATCGTCCGGTTTGCGTCTGTCGCAACATCGCCTGATCCTCCTGTAGGCCGTCGAACGGGCGTTCGCCGGGGAAAAAGTCGGGGTCGTGAGAGACCCCCGGAGACGGGACCGTCACCGGGGCGTCCGCCTGTTCGAGTCGGCCCATCTCCGGCACGCCGATGCGATTGGCCAGCGTCGCCAGCTCGGTGCTGTTCGAGGCGGTGGTCATCGTCGTCGTCGCGGGGAACAGGGTCGAGAGGAACATCGGACACCTCCGGGAGACACAAAGGGCGGGCGACGAGGTCGCACGCCGGGCAGCCAAGACTGAGAGCGTTCGGGGTAGTCGGGAATCTCGAAAGTCAGGGGTGAGGGTACAAACGGCGGTGTCGGGGAAACGCCCCCGACACCATACTAGACCCGCATTCGCTTGCGAAGTTCCGCCATTTCTGCGATTCCGCCCCGGACAGACACACGAACTGCGGGCGAGGTTCGCGCGAAACATCGGGGGAGGACAATTCGGAGAGGAATGTTTACCGCGGAGGAGCAGAGTAGCGGAGAAGACCTAAAACTTGAATTTGGTCTTC
>JANXTD010000405.1 GCA_025352585.1 Fimbriiglobus sp. | reverse complement strand
GCGCCCCCGCCTGCGCCTGGAGGCCCTCGAAGAGCGGACCGTGCCGAGTTCGGTCGTGCCGAACAGCGTCGGCCGCCGCGGCCTGGCCTTCGACGACGCCACGAACACGCTCTACTTCAGCACCGTCGCGGGCGAGGTCCGCCGCTACGACCCCGTCACCGACGCCCTCCTCGCGCCCTACGCCGCGCCGTCGGGCGGCCAACTCAACGGCCTCGACTTCACGCCGGACGGCAAATTCCTCTACGCCGCGGAGAACGGGACGACCAAGCTGGCCAAGGTCAACCTGGCCGACGGCACCGTCACGGAGATCACCTTCGCCGCGGGGGCCGGCAGCAACGGCGCGTACGACGTGGCCTTCGGCAGCGACGGCAAGGGCCTCGTCTCGTCGCGCCGCGTCGGGGCGGCCGCGGGCAGCGTGAACTTCCTGACGCTCGACCCCGCCACCGACAAGCTCGCCGTCCGGGCCGACATCCCGAGCGTCTTCCAGGACACGTCCCTGAACCGCAGCGCCGACGGCAAGCTGGTGTTCGTTTCGGACTCGACCTCGGCCAAGTTCGGCGGCGTGGTCATTGACGTGGCCGGGGGCACCGCGACGGCGTACGGGGCCGGCGGCGGCAACCGCGCCGCCGCGTTCAGCCGCGACAACGCCCGCCTCGCCGTCACCCAGAGTTCCGGGCTGTCGATCGTCAGTGTGGCCACGAAGGCGACGCTGGAGAACGCCGACCGGCTCGACGGCGGCCTGGCCTTCGACGCCAAGAAGGACGTGCTCTACGGCGTCGATTCGACCAGCAACGAGGTCGTCGCCCTGGACGCCGCCACCGGGGCCGAGCGCTACCGCCTGGCGGTCGGCATCGACGTGCCGGCGTACGCCACGTTCGTCAGCGGCGACATGGCCGTGAGCGGCGACGGCAAGTTGCTGTTCCTCACGACGCCCGACGGCGTCCGCCGCTTCGACCTGCCGCAGAGCGACGCGACCCCGGCCGTGATCGCCATCACGACGCCGTTCCCCACTTACGTTTCCGCCGGCGTGGAGAACCCGCTGACGGTGCAGGTCCGCAACGCCGCCGGCGAGCCGCTGCCCGGCTACACCGGCACGCTGCTGATCTCGTCGAGCGACCCGCTGGCGACGCTGCCGAAGTCGTACACGTTCACCGCGGCCGACGCCGGCACCAAGTCGTTCACGGTGTCGCTGGGCACGCAAGGCACGCACTCGATCGTCTTCCAGGAATTGGCGAACGCGCTGACGACCACGGAGCGGGGCGTCCGCGTCGTGGCGGCCGGCTTCGTGGCCGGGCTGGTGCCGTTCGCCGCGGGCGTCGGCGGCTTCACCTACGACGCGGCGACGAACCAACTCGTCGTCGCCGACCGGCGCGGCGGCCTGACCCGCTTCGACATCGCCCGGCAGTCGCTGCTCACGACCGTGAATGCCGGCGTGACCCTGGGCGGCCTCGACACGACCCCCGGCGGCGCGACGGCCTACGCCGCCGACACGTTCTTCGGCTACACGAACAACCTGCTGCGCAAGGTCGATCGCGTCACCGGGGCCGTGACCCGCCTCGCCGTCGCCGGGGTCAGCGACGTGGCGATCCTGTCCGACGGCAAGACGGCCTACCTGAACGACGCCCAGACGATTGACCTGGCGACCGACGCCGTGAGCGGCCTCGGCTCGGCCGCCACGGCCCAAGCCCGGTCGCCGGACCGCAGCGCTCTGCTCAACGTCCGCTTCGGCAACGTGACCCTACTGGCCTCGCCGGCGGGCGTGCCGCTGTCCGTGGGGGCCGGCTTCGTCAACGTCTTCTCGCCGGCCGTCGCCAAGAACGGCACCCTCTCGGCGGCCGGGGTCGGCGGCACCCAGAACACGCTGTCACTGTTGGACGCCAACCTGAAGGGAGTCGAGACGCTCCTCGGCGAGAACGGCGGGGCGACCTTCGACGCCGCCGGCACGACCCTCTACACCGTCGATGTCGCCGCCGGCGCGGTCGTCGCGCTCGACACCAACGGCTGGCGCGAGAAGTACCGCCTCGACATCGGCGAGGCGGTCGGCAACACGTCGCTGGCGATCACCCCGGACTCGAAGTACCTCTACGTCCGCACGCCGTCGGGCTTCCGCCAACTGGCGCTGCCGACGGCCGACGGCAAGCTCGCCGCCTTCGACGTGACGACGCCGTACCCCGCGATCGTCACGGCCGGCACCACGGCGGCGGTCACCTTCACCGCCCGCGACGCGGCCGGCAACCCGATCCCCGGCTACGTCGGGACGGTGACGTTCACCAGCCCCGACGCCGCGGCCGTGCTGCCGGGGCCGTACACCTTCACCGCGGCCGACGGCGGCCGCCACAGCTTCGCGGTGCGGCTGGGCACCGTCGGCAAGCAGAGCTTCACGATCTCCGACGCGGCGCTGGGCGTGAACGGCACGCAGGGCGGGGTGAGCGTGAACGCCTTCGGCCCGCTCGCCAGCATCGCCACCGCCCGCGGCGACATGACCTACGACGCCCTCCGCGCCCGCCTCTACTACACCACGCCTGACGGCTACGTCCAGCGCTTCGACGTGGCGACGCAGTCGCTGCTCGCCCCGTGGAAGGTCGCGGCCGACCCCGGCGGCATCGACCTGGGCCTCGACGGCCAGTTCCTCTACGTCGCCGACCGGGCCCGCGGCGCGACGCAGGGCTTCCTGCGCAAGGTCAACGCCGACACCGGGGCCGTCACCAACGTGCCCTACGACGCGGCCACGCTGCACGGCTCTGGGCTGGTCGATGTCGCCGTCGCCGCCGGCGGGGCCGCGGTCCTGATGACCCGCAGCGGCGACGTGGGCCCCATCATCTCCAACCAGTGGCCGGCGAACTACCAGCCTGCCCTGCGCCTCGACACCGCCACCGACATCATCACCGCCCCCGGCCTTCCCGTGTTCGCCGCCACCGACTCGACGGTCACCCGCAGCGCCGACGGGCAGCGCGTTCTCGTCTCGACGGGCAGTCAGGCCCGGCCCGTCTCGACCTTCTTCCCCTTCCTGGGCGTGTACGACTCCGCGTCGAAGACGATCCCGTCGTCGTTCCAGCCGGCCGCCGACACCCGCAACGTCCTCTTCACCGCCAACGCCGGCGGCACGCTCTTCGCCGGCGGCACCAACGGCGTGACGGTCTACGACAAGGGCCTGGCGGTCGTCAAGAACTTGGCCGGCGTGTCGGCCGGCTTCGCCTTCGACCCGACCGGGAAGTTCTTTTACCTCGCCAACGGCACCACCAGCAAGCTCGAGACCTACGACACCGCGACTTTCAAAGTCCAGACCAGCCGCGCGCTCGGCGAGGGGCTGGGGGCCGTCACGCCGTACGGCCCCGGCACGCTGCTGCTGTCGCCGGACGGCCGCTACGCTTTCTTGGCGACGCCGACCGGCGTGCGGCAGTACGACCTGCTCGGCCCGACCGGCACGATCGCGATCGTCGGCCTGCCGGCCTCGGCTGTTGCCGGCACCGCGCTGACCGTGACGGTGACCGCGGCCGACTTCGCGGGCGCGCCGTTCGTCGGGCTGGTGCGGCTCAACGCCAGCGACCGGCAGGCGACGCTGCCGGGCGACTACCTGTTCACGGCCTCGGACAACGGCTCGAAGTCGTTCACGGTCACCTTCCGCACCGCGGGGGCCGCGACGCTGACCGCCGGCAACCCGGCGACGATCTTGACCGGCGCGTCGGCCCCCATCCGGATCGTGGCCGCGCCGCCGTCGCAGTACGTCTTCACCGGCTTCCCGACGGCGATCGGCTCCGGGGACGTGCAACCGCTGACGCTGACCGCCCGCGACCCGTTCGGCAACCTCGCCACCAACTACACCGGCACGGCCACGGTCAAGACGACCGACCCGGCCGTCGGCCCGCTCACGGCCACGTTCACCGCGACCGGCCGCGGCGCGGCGACGATCGACTACTCGCTGGCCACGCCGGGCGCGCAGACAATCACCGCGACCGACACGCTCGACCCGACGCTGACCGGCTCGCAGGTGACGACGGTCAACCCGCTGCCGGTGCCGCCGCCTCCTCCGCCTCCTCCGCCCCCGCCCCCGCCAGTGCCGCCCCCGCCGACCCCGCCCCCAGTCGTGCCGCCCCCGCCGCCGCCGGGGGTGCCGCCGGTGGTGCCGCCGCCGCCCGCGCCGCCGCTGCTGGGCCAGGCGAACACCTACGCCGTGGGCACCGACGCCGGCGTCATCAACCAGGTCGTGACGTTCACAGCAGACAACCGCGTCCTGGCGACGTTCCGGCCGTACGAGCCGGGCTTCTCCGGCGGGGTGCGCGTCGCCATCGCCCGCGAGCCGAACGGCGTCAACCGCCTGGTGACCGCGCCCGGCCCCGGCCGCTTCCCCGACGTAGTCCGCTTCGACCCGGCCTCGGGGACGCAAGTGGACAGCTTCCAGCCGTTCGAGTCGACCTTCACGGGCGGGGTGTTCGTCTCGACCGGCGACATCCTCGGCGAGGGCTACGACGCCATCGTCTCGTCGCCGGACCTCGGCGGCGGCCCGCGCGTGCAAATCCGCAGCGGCCGCACGCTGGCCGTGGTCGCCGACTTCTTCGGCATCGACGACCCCGCCTTCCGCGGCGGCGTCCGCACCGCCGTGGCCGACATCAACGGCGACGGCGTGCCCGACCTCGTCGTCGCGGCCGGCTTCGGCGGCGGCCCGCGCGTCGCCATCTTCGACGGCCGCAGCCTGCGCCCTGGCGTGACGCCCGTGCGGCTCGTCGCCGACTTCTTCGCCTTCGACATCACTCTGCGCAACGGCGTCTACGTCTCCGCCGGCGACATCACCGGCGACGGCAAGGCCGACCTCGTGGTGGGGGCCGGCCCCGGCGGCGGGCCGCGCGTCAAGGTCTTCGACGGCGCGTCGCTGTTCGCGCAGGGCGCGGCGGCCGTGCAGAGCCTCGCCGCCGACTTCTTCGCCGGCGACGTCAACAACCGCGGCGGCGTCCGCGTTACCGTGAAGGCCCTCGCCGGCCCGCCGTTCGCCGACCTGCTGACCGGCGACGGCGAGTCGGGCGGCCGGCAGGTGCGGCTGTACGTCGGCCGCTTCCTGAAGGGCAGTAACCCGCCGTCCGGCCCGATCGACGACGCCGGCAGCCTGCCCGGCAACTACACCGGCGGCGTCTACGTGGGGTGAGTTTCTGGCGAGCGGGGGACGGTAGTCCTCCGAGTGGAGGCACGCCGTGGCGTCCGCGAAGTCCTGGCGCTCGTTCTTCCACGCCTCGGCGACGGCCGTGTTCGTCGTCGGGGCGTCGCGCCGGCTGCGCTACGCCAACCCCGCGTGGGAACTGCTCACCGGGGGCGACTGGTCGAAGCTCCGCGGCCTGCGCCTGTCGGCGTTCCGTAGTGCGACGCCGCTGGGCCAGACGCTGATGCCGCCGCCGGAGGTCTGGGCCGGCGAGACGGCTCGCGTCCGCCGCGCCCCGCCGGACGCCGCCGCCGGCCCGCCGTGGTGGGACTTCACCTTTGTCCCGCTGCCCGGCCCCGACGGTAAGTTGCTCGGCGTCGTCGGCTTCCTGACGCAGGCCGGCGAGCGCGCCACCCGCCGAACGCCGGCCAAACTCCCCGCCGACATTGCTGCCGCGCAGGCCGACCACGCCCGGCACTACGGCTTCGAGTTGCTGACCGGCACCTCGACCGCTGGCGAGCGCTTCGTCAACCTCGTCCGCGTCGCTGCGAGCACGATTGCGCCGGTGTGGCTGGTCGGCGAGCGCGGCAGCGGCAAGACGCTGACCGCCCGCGTGGTCCACCACCAGGGGCCGACGCGCGGCAAGGCGTTCGTAGCCGCCGACGCCCACGGCGTGCAGCCGTACCTGCTCGACGCGATGCTCTTCGGCAAGGGCGGCGCGACCCTGCCGACGCCCCAGGGCGGCAGTGCCGTCGGGACGCTGTACCTGCACGACCCCGGCCTGCTGCCGCGCGACTTCCAGGGCAAGCTGGCCGACTACCTCAGCAAGTCCGCTGCGCCGCGGGTGGTGTGCGCGTCGGTGGTGCCGCCGCACGCCGACGCCCGGCTGATCGACAACTTCGCCACGCGCTTCGGGGTGCTCGAAGTCCGCGTGCCGAGCTTGCGCGGCCGCCTCGACGACCTGCCGTGGTTCACCGAGCGCGTCACGCCGCACCCCGTCGCCGACGCCACCTGGCCGGTGCTCGCGGCCCACGACTGGCCGGGGAACTTGCGCGAGTTCGCCGACACCCTGCGAACCGCCGCCGTCCGGGCCGGTGAATTGCCGATCGCCCCGGAGCACCTGCCGCGCGTCTTGCGCGAGCGACATTTGCTCGCCGCCAACCCGCTGCCGCAGGCCCGCACGATGGCGCTGGCCGCGGTGCTCGAAGCGGTGGAGCGGCGCATGATCGAGGACGCGCTACTCGCCTGCCGCGGCAACGCCACGGCCGCGGCCAAGCGGCTCGACATGCCGCGCGCCACACTTTTGCGCCGCGTCGAGGCGTTCAGAATCCCCGCGGCCGACGGGGGGACGCCGTGAAGTACCCGCAGGTCGTGATGTGTACGCTCGACGACGCCCTGCCGAACATGCTGCGCGGCTTCCTGCACGACCACCGCTGGCTGCTGACCGAGCTGCGCCAGCCCGACGCGATTGCGGCGCAACTGAAGTCGCCGCGGCCGGGTGTCGTCTTCTGGCAACTCGACCCGACCGCCGACTCGCCCGTGCCGCTGGGCCTCGTCGGCGAGCTGTCGCGCGAATTCCCCGACGCGCCGCTGGTCGTGGTCAGCGACGCCAAGTTGCCCGTCGAGGACCGCCCCGCGTGGACGGCGACCGTGCTCGATTTGGGGGCGAAGTATGTTCTGTTCCCCCCGTTCACGCGGCTCGTGCTCGAAGACTTGGCCGGTGGGCTGATGGCGGCCGCGATCGAGCGCCTGACCGGCGGCCCGCCCGAGCCGCTGCCGGCCGACCCCGAGGCGATCGACCTCGCCGAGGGCGGCCTCGCGGACGACTGACCCCGCGACGCTATCATGAACCCGGTTCACCCGCCACGGTTCAGGGTCTTCGCGATGATGCCGTCCTCCCGGTGGAAACTCCGCGGCCTGCTCGTGACCACGCTCGTCGCCACGCCGGTGGCGTTCCTCGTCGGCGTCGGCTTCTACCACCTCTGGACGACCGGCTGGGCCTTCGTGACGTACTGGCCGATGGCGACCTGCTTCCTCACGGCCTACGCGCTGAGCTGGTACTGGGCGCGGCAACTCCGCCGGGCCACCCCCGCGGCCGACGGCGACCCGCTGCCCAACTACTGGACCGACCGCGACCGCAAAGCGTGGGAGGTCGTCGAGGCCAAGATCGCCACGATGCCGCCGGTGCCGACCAAGGAACTCACCGACCTGAGCCGCTACGCCACGCAGACGCAGGAACTCGCCGTGGCCGTGGCGAAGGTTTACCGCCCCGGCCAGGCCGACCCGTTCGCCCACCTGACGATGCCCGAGGTGTTGGCGTGCGGCGAACTCGTGACCCACGACCTGACGAAGCTGGTGCGCGAGGGCGTCCCCGGCAGCCACCTGTTCACGCTCGGCGACGTGCAGCGGATCTACAACGCCGTCGATTCGGCGACGACGTGGTACCCGCGCTTGCGCAACGTCTATTGGGCCGCCTCGTTGGTGTTCAACCCGGTCAAGACGGTCGCGCAAATCGCCTACACGAAGGGCATGATGGGGCCAGCCCAGGACGGCGTGAAATCGAACGTCTTGCAGTGGTTCCAGGCGGTCTACCTACGCGAAGTCGGCCGCTACCTGATCGAGTTGAACAGCGGCCGGCTGCGCGTCGGGGCGAAGCGGTACCTCGAACTGACGCGCACCGCCGCCGACCCCGCCGTCGTGGCCGACGCGCCCAAGGTTGTTGACGGCGCGGCCGTCGAGCCGTTGCCGCTGACGGTCGCGATCGTCGGCCCCGTGAAGGCCGGCAAGTCGAGTTTGGCCAACGCGCTGCTGGGCGAGCAGCGGGCCGCGACCGACGTGCTGCCGCTGACGGCGGGGCTGGTGCGCTACACGCTGCGCCGCCCCGGCCTGCCGGCGTTCACGATCGTCGATTCCGCCGGCTTCGGCCTGGCCGGGCCGACCGAGGACGATGTGCAAACCGCCCTCTTGGCCGCCAAGGAAGCCGACGTGCTGCTGCTGGTGGTGCCCGCGCGCAGTGCCGCCCGCGCCCCGGAGACGGAGTTCCTCGACCGCCTCTTGAAGGCGATGGCCGCGGTGCCGAACCTGAAGCCGCCGCCGCTGGTCGGCGTGCTGACGCACATCGACCTGATCTCGCCGGCGATGGAGTGGTCGCCGCCCTACGACTTCGCGGCCGGGACGCGCCCCAAGGAGGTGAACGTCCGCGACGCGGTGAGCGCGGCCGGCGAGGTGTTCAGCGGCATCGAGGCGATCGTGCCGGTTTGCGCGTCGGCCGGCAAGGTGGCCGGCGTGCAGGACGAGTTACTCGCCGCGATCCTGGCCCGCGTCGGCGAGGCCCGCGGCGTGAGCCTGTTGCGGGCGCTGTACGCCGAGGCCGACGCCGACAAGGCGAAGCGCGTCTGGCGGCAGGTACAAACCGCCGGCGGCCACGCGGCGCGACTGCTGCTCGACTGGGCGAAGAAGTGAGTTGAGATAACCGGAGTCAATCAAGTCTGACGAATTCGGCCACGGCATTAAGCCGTGGAGAGTTAGTGGGCGATGAAGCCAACTAATTGTCCACCACAGTCCTTCAATGCGGCCGCGAAACTGGCTTCGCGGAAGTGTGGCCGCAGTACTCAAGACTGCGGCCACTCGGATCGACGTGGGGGTTACCTTCGGGTCGCGAAGGTCGCCAGCCAATCGGTCACTTGCTTGTTCAGATTCAAACTGCCCCACTGGTTCGGCTCCACAGCCATTACCAAAAGCGAATCGTTGCCGTCGAGATGAGGTTGGAGCTGATTTCGCAACTCGACGCTCGTGAGATTAGTCGCAACGAGCCAAACGGAATCCAAGCAATGCCGAGAATCCCCCAGCGCCTGGATCGCGGCGATGAGTTTGGGGTAGTTTTGACCGGGCCTACGGAGATCGTAGGTTAACATTTGGACAGGCATGTTTATGCCCTTTCGGTACGAATTCACCATTCCGCGATACGAGCGACACAACGCCTCTCGTATAATGCGGATCAGTCCGGTGGAACGGACTGAGTTGGTGGCGGCGG
>JANXTD010000547.1 GCA_025352585.1 Fimbriiglobus sp. | reverse complement strand
CCCTCGCGCAAGCGTGCCGCGGGCTGACGCGCGGCGACGACGGCATGCCGTTCCGCCTGGCAATCGACCGGGCCTTCACGCTGCCCGGCCACGGCACGGTCGTCACCGGCACCGTCATGTCGGGCGAGTTGCGCGTCGAGGAACTTGTCACCTGGCACCGGCCCGACGGCACCAGCGACGGCGTCCGCGTGCGATCCTTGAGCCACCACGGCGAGTCGGTGGCGAGCGTCACGCGCGGCCAGCGGGCGGCGGTGAACCTGCCGGGCGTGCCGCTCAACGCGATCGGCCGCGGCCACGAACTCGCGGCCTCGGACTACATGAAGCCATCACGCGTCCTGACGGTCCGTTTGCGGGCGTCGGCCGACGGCCCCGGCGTGCGGCACCGCCTGACGGCGCGGCTGCACTTGGGCACCGGCGACGTGCAGGCCGTCGTCTCGGTCCTCGACGCCGACCGCGCCGAACCCGGCAGCACCGTACTGGCGCAACTCTTCCTGAGCGAACACGTCGTCGGCACCTGGGGCCAGCCGTTCGTTTTGCGCGACTCGTCCGGCGAGCGCACCCTGGGCGGCGGGGAGGTGTTGCAGCCGGCGGCAACGAAACTGCGCCGGCGCGAGGTTGGCGTGCTGAGCGTGCTCGAAACCTTCGCCGCGGCCGACGGCCGGGAGCGCTGCCAACTCGCGGCCTACCTGGCCGGGGACGCCGGAATCTCGCCGCCGGAACTGCTCGCCGCGGCCGGGGTCACCGCCACCGAAGCGGCGGGTCACGTCGCGGCACTTCAGCGGTCAGCGCGACTCGTGGAGTTGCCGACGCGCGGCCGCTTCATGCCCATCGACCGCGTCCAGGCGACCGAGGCGAAGGTTCTCGCCGTGGTCGCGGGCTTGCACGCCGCGCTGCCGCTCGCGTCGAGCCACGACCGCGGGGCCATCGCGTCGGCACTGGGCTACCTGCCGGCGACGCTCGTGGAGGCGGTCATCGACCGGCTCGTCGCGTCGAAGCGACTGACGCTTGACGGCAAGCGGGTTGCGGGGGCCGACTTCAAGCCGCGGCTGAGTGTCAACCAGCGGAAGTTGCGCGACAAGGTCGTCGAGGCGCACCGCGTCGCCGGCTTCGAGCCGCCGCCGCCGGGGAGTTTCGTCAACGTGGCCGGCGGGCTGGCCGCGACGCTGCCGGCGATCTACGAAGTGGGGTGCGCCGAAGGCCTGCTCGTGGGCGTGGCGGAGGGAATTTACCTGCACGCCGACAGCGCCGCCGAGTTGACGCGGCGGGTGCGGGAGTTACTGGCCGACGGCCGGTCAGGCACCGTCGGCGACATCCGCGACGCCCTGGGCACGTCGCGGAAGTTCGCCGTGCCGATCTGCGAGTACCTCGACCGCGTCGGCCTCACCGTACGCGACGGCGACCGTCGGACCCTGGCGTCAGGGGGTTGACGCCGCGGGGGCGGGGTCGGTCGCGGAGAGCAGTTTGACCTCGAAGACGAGGTCGGAGTTCGGCGGGATGCTCGGCGGGCTGCCGGCGGCCCCGTAGCCGAGGGCGGAGGGGATGAAGATGTTGCGGACGCCGCCCGGCTTCATGCCGATGATGCCCTGCTTGAAGCCCTGCACGACCCCGTTGAGGTTGAACTTCGTCGCCCCCTTGTCGCGGTTGCCGTCGAAGACCGTGCCGTCCTTCAGGAAGCCGGTGTAGAAGACGTTCACGTCCTGGCCGGCGACCGCGGCGGTCCCCTGCCCGACCGACACGTCCTGGATCTTGACGCCCGTGCCAAGGTCCGTGAACGTCGGCGCGGTGATGTCCGGCAGTTTGCCAGTCGTGCCGGCGTTGGTCGTCACGTCCACCGGCGGGGCGGGCGGCGGCACGACGACTGGCGGCGGGGTCGGCGGGATCGGGTCGCCGGCCGGGATCGGGTCGAACACCCCGGTGATCGGGACGCCGCCGACGGCCGCGGTCAGCCGCACGGCGTAGACGGCGTTGACCCCGGCGGTGTAGCGCAAATCGGCGATGCGGCCGACCAGCCCCCCGAGGCTGTTGTTCGACTGCGCCAGCACGTTCACGTCGTTCTCATACTCCGCCAGCACCCGCGCCGATTCGAGGCTGTCCGTGGTAACGGTGCGCAGCGAGGTCTTGAGGTCGGCGACCATGAACACGTTGAAGTTCTGGACCTGCTTCTCAATCAACTGCTCGAGGTGCTCCTGGGCGGCGTTCGTCTGGGCGATCGCGCCGGCGAGTTGCTCCGGGGTGACGCTCGCCACGGTGCGGTCTTCGAGCGGCGTGAGGCCGGGGCGGAAGCTCTGCGAGGCCATAACGACAAACTCCGTCGGGGGGTGTTCAGTCCATCCATCGTCGCCGGGCGGGCGGCGGCTGCACGCGCGGCCCGCCAGGATACCGACGAGACAGCCGCCCCGGCCGACGCGACCGGCGCGACCGAAAAAGTCGCTCAACTCGGCGGCGCGGCTTCGAGCAGTACCAGCCGCACCAAATTCAGGGCCATCCGGGCGGTGCGGCTCTGGATTTCGGACCGCGTGCCGCCCCAGGTGAACGGCAACACCCGCGTGCCGCCGGCCCAGGCGACCGCGACGAAGACGCTGCCGACGGGGGTGCCGTCCGCGCCGGCGGTCGGCCCGGCGTAGCCGGTGGTGGCGACGCCGAAGTCGGTGCCGAACTTCGCCCGCACGCCCTCGGCCATGAGCCGCGCGACCGGGGCACTCACCGCCGTCGATTCGTCGAGCACGCCTTGGGGCACGCCGAGTTCGCGCGCCTTGACGGCGTCGGTGTACGCCACGACGCCACCGAGTAGAACGCGGCTGGCCCCCGGCACCAGGGCGAGCCGCGACGCCACCAGGCCGGCGGTCAGGCTCTCGGCGGTGGCGACGGTCTGGCCCCGCGCGTCCAGCAGCCGGACGACGACCTCGTGCAACTCCTCCTCGTCGGTGCCATAAACGATGACCCCCAGGCGCTCGCGGATGGTCGCCTCGACCGGGGCGATCAGCGCCGCCGCGGCCGCCGGGTTGGGGGCGTGGGCGTTGATGCGCAGCGAGATGACGGCGTCCGACGCGGTGATGCCGACCTCCGGCACCGCCCCGCGGCGGGTCACGTCGCCGAGGAGTTCCTCGACCTGCGACTCGCCCATGCCGAAGGTGTTGACCTTCCGCTGCACGAAGACCGTGCCGCCGCCGATCCCGCGGGAGAGAAGCCGCGGCAGGACCTGCTCGGCGAACATCCGCTTCATCTCCGACGGCACCCCCGGCATCGCGGCGTAAATGGTGCCGGCGTGCTCCATCCAGACGCCCGGCGCGGTGCCGCTGGGGTTGACGACCATCTCGGCCCCGCGCGGGCACTGCGCCTGCACGCGGTTGCGCTCCGGCATGTCGCGGTTGCGGCTGCGGTACATCGCCCGGATGCGGTCGAGCGAGGCGGCGTCCTCGACGAGATCCACCCCCGCCACGGCGGCGAGGACTTCGCGGGTCAGGTCGTCGAGCGTCGGGCCGAGACCGCCGGTCAGCAGCACGAGTTGCGCCCGCTGGCCGGCCCGGCGGACGCAGTCGATGTTGTCGGCCAGGTCGTCGGCGACGGTGGTGTGGAAGCCGACCGGGACGCCGACCTCCGCGAGCCGCAGGCTGAGCCACTGGCCGTTGGTGTCGAGGTTGCGGCCGGTCGTGATCTCGGTGCCGATGCTGAGGATTTCCGCCTTCACGATCTGCCTCGCTGGGAACGCCTTGACGCCGGGCGGGGCGACCCGGTATGTCGCCTCGCATGAAGACATCGTACTTCCTCGCCGCCGCCGCGGGCCTGCAAATCCTCGCCGGTGCCGCCCTGGCCCAGAAGCCGGACAAGCCCGACGGGCCGCAGGCGGTCGCGCTGCTGCTCGACACCTTCCAGGTCGTCGAGGGCACCTTCACGACCGACCCGCGTGGGAACTACGTCCGCGGCCGCGGCGACGCCACGCAGGTGATCCCCGCGACGACGGTGCTGTTCGTCGGCACCAGCCGCGACGACGTGTCGAAGTACCTCGCCGGCCGCGCCGCCGGGCCGACGCCGGCCGCGAAGTTCGCCCCCGGCGACTTCAACACCGTCGCCGCGAAGGCCTTCCCGACGAAGGTGCAGCCGATCCTGACGAACCTGTGCGCGAGCTGCCACGCCAGGCCCGACTACGCCGGGACGTTCAAGCTCAAGGCGATCCCGACCGGCTTCGCCGACGCCGACGCGGCGCGGG
>JANXTD010000461.1 GCA_025352585.1 Fimbriiglobus sp. | reverse complement strand
GGAGTCTCGGGGGACTTTCGTCCCCCGCTCGCCTTTCACCCGACCGCCAGTGGGACGCGGCCGTAGGCGCGGCCGTTGCCGCCCTTGGCCGTCGCGGTGGCCAGCGCGAGTTGGTACAGCTCCTCGCCCTTCGGCGTGGGGTACTGGCCCGTGATGCACGCCCGGCAGAGGCGGTCTTCGGGTAACTCGATGCAGCGGGCGATCGCGTCGAGCGGCAGGTAGGCTAGACTCGTCGCGCCGAGCACCTCGGCCATGCGGGCTTGCTCGACGCGCGTCGGCACGTCGCCCTTCATGTGGCGCGGGGCGAAGAGTTGCGTCACCTCGCTCATGTCGATCCCGTAGAAGCACGGGGCGACGATCGGCGGGCAAGCCACGCGCACATGCACCTCCTTCGCCCCGCCACGCTCTTTCAAGAAGCCGAGGAGGTTCATCAGGGTCGTGCTGCGGACGATCGAGTCCTCGACGAGGATGACCCGCTTGCCTTCGAGCACCTCGCGCAGCGGCGTGAACTTGAGCCGCACCTTGTCGCCGCGCTTGGCCGCCTCGATGAAGGTCCGGCCGACGTAGCGGTTGCGCATCAGCCCTTCGAGCGACGGCAGTTTGAGCGCGAAGGCCATGCCGTCGGCGGCGGCCTTGGCGGTGTCCGGCACGGGGCAAATGATGGTGTTGCCGTCGTACAGGTCAGGGATGGCGTCGAGCAACAGTTCCTGCGCCGCCAACTCGCGGCCTAGCTTCGTGCGCGACAAATACACGCTGCGCTCGTCGAGCGTACTGGCGACGTTGGCGAAGTAGACCCACTCGAAGAAGCAGTGCGCGGTCCCCGTCGAGGGGGCGAACCGGTGGACACGACAACTGCCCGGCTTGACGTGGATCAGCTCGCCCGGTTGCAGCGACTGGATCTTCTGGAAGCCGAGGTTTTGCAGGGCGACGCTCTCGCTGGCCGCGCCGAAGACGCCGCCCTCGACGGCCCAGCAGACGGGGCGCAGGCCGAGCGGGTCGCGGCAAACGATCATCTCGCCCATCGCGTTCAAAAAGACGATGTTGTAGGAGCCGTCGAACTTGCCCGCGAGCCGCGTGAAGACCTCGACCACGTCCGGGGCGGTCGGGCCGACGAGTTCGAGCGCGATCAGGTGCATGATCGCTTCGGTGTCGTTGTCGCGCGTCAGGTGGTAGTCGTTGAGCGACTCGATTTCGGTGCGGAGTTCTTCGAGGTTGGCGAGATTGCCGTTGAACGCGAAGGCGAACCACTTCCACTTGCAGCCGTGCTTGCGCTCGAACGGCTGGGCGTAGGCGCGGGTGGTCGGCCCGCTGGTGGCGTAGCGGGTGTGGCCGATAGCGGCGCGCCCGGAGAAGTCGTCCATGATCTTCTCGAACTTCGCGACCTGGCTCATGCGGAAGGCCTCCGCGACGAGCCCGACTTCCTTGTAGGTGTCGAGCAGCGAGTCGCGGTCGGGGTGGTACGTGGACATGCCGGCGGCGAGTTGGCCCCGGTTCTGGAGGTCCACGAGCATGCGGGGCATGAGGGTGTGGATCTGGTCGGGGTCGCCGTCGTGGACGCGCGAGGGGATCGTCTCGTCGAAGTGGTAGAGTGCGGCGATGCCGCACTCGTGCTTCAGCCCGTCCATGCAGAAGACCCCCGTCCGGTGGAGATGCGTGCCCGTGGAGGTATTCTAGCGACGGGGCGGGGCGCGGTCGGGTCAGGGGTGCCGGGATCGCCGTGCGGCTGACGGAGTTCAGTTGCGGGGTCCGGGGTGATCCTGAGCCTGAAGCTTAGTGTAGTTGAAACTAACGTTCCGCGACGTTAACTCATGGATGTGGATCGTACTGAAGCCGAGTTCCTTCAAAAGAATGATTCTGAACAACCAGGCAAGGCGTTCAGTCATCCAATACAAATCTATACCCTCCAACGCGGGGCCAGTTGTGGGTACCTGCCTAGTCAACAAATACTGTTGGGTGTTCGCTACATACTGAACGAATTGGGGAACCCTTTCCACGCCGCCAACGAGGGGGGCGAATTCGGTGACATGCTCCGCCGTTAGGGAAGTCAGGGCGTGCTCGCCACCGGATCGTGGGTGCGAATTAATCAGTTCTTCGAGTCGGGTAAGACCCTCGCCCGTGGTCCCGACTGG
>JANXTD010000438.1 GCA_025352585.1 Fimbriiglobus sp. | reverse complement strand
GCCAGCCCGCCGCCGAGCTTGCCCCAGTCGATGGCGTCGATCAGCGGGGCGATGAACCCGAACGTCACTGCCGCGAACATCGGTCGCCCTCGGTGTCGTGCCGCCGTCCCGGCGTTCGGGCGTTGGCACCAACATAGTCATGCGTACACCCCCGCGGCCACTGCAATTCCGCGCCGATTTTGCGTATCATGACGGCATGACGCTCAACTACACCCTCAACGGCAGCCCGCGCGAGTCTCCCGCCGGTGCCACGCTAGCCGACCTCGTCCGCGACCTCGGCACTAACCCGCGGGCCATCGCCGTCGAGGTCAACCGGGCACTGGTGCCGCGCGCCGAACACGGTTCGTACGCGCTGAAGCCCGGCGATGTCGTCGAGGTCGTCACGCTCGTCGGCGGCGGGCAACCGCCGGCCCCGCCGGCCGACACGCCGCTGGTCGTCGGGCCATTCCGCTTCACTTCAAGGCTGTTTACCGGCACCGGCAAGTACGCGTCGCCGCAGTTGATGCGCGACTGCCTCGCCGCGAGCGGTTGCGAGGTCACGACGGTCGCCGTGCGGCGCGAGCGGCTCATCGACCACGAGGGCAAGAGCCTCCTCGATTACCTCGACTTGAAGCACCTGACGATCCTGCCCAACACCGCCGGCTGCTTCAGTGCCGAGGACGCGGTGCGGCACGCGGTCCTGGCGCGCGAACTCCTCAGCGGCCTCGACAACCCCGGCCAAGACTGGGTGAAGCTCGAGTGCCTGGTTGACAAGCGGACGCTGTTGCCGGACCCGGTGGACACGCTCAAGGCGACCGAACAACTGGTCGGCATGGGCTTCCGCGTGCTGGCCTATACGTCCGACGACCCGGCGTTGGCGCGGCGGCTCAAGGCGGCCGGGGCGGCGAGCGTCATGCCGGCCGGCAGCCCCATCGGCAGCGGGCAAGGGGTGCTCAACCCCAACAACATCCGCATCATTCTCGAGTACCTCAAGGACGGCGACCCCGACTACCCCGTCATCATCGACGCCGGCGTCGGCACGGCGTCGGACGTGGCGCTGGCGATGGAACTCGGCTGCGACGGCGTCTTGCTGAACACCGCCATCGCCTCGGCGAAGGACCCGTTGCGCATGGCCCACGCGATGCGGTTGGCAACGGACGCGGGTCGGCTTGCGTACCTCGCCGGCCGCATCCCGAAGCGGCTCTACGCCACGGCGAGCAGCCCGACCGACGGCCTGATCTGAGCGCGGGGCGGAAGCGATGTTCGTCGAACTCCCCGGCCGGCCGGCGCGCGAGCCGTCGCCGATGCTCAGCGACCCGCGCGGCACGGGGCGCTACCAACTCGTGACCGCCGCGAACGTGCTGGCCGTCGGCCCAATGGTGTCGCACCGCCTCGACCGCCTGGTGGCGATGCCGGCCGGCTGTTTGGGGCTGGAGGCGTGCCGCGCCGACGGCAGTTTCGCCGTCGCCGGGGCCGAGTTCGGCCTGCACCACTTCGACGACCTGGCCCGCGGCGTGTTGCCGATCGACCTCGACGAGGACGGCCGGCTCGACCTGATCGCCCCCGGCCTGGCCGGCCCGCACCGCTGGCTCGTCCGCGGCGTCGATGGCACCTTCCGCGACGACGCCTCCCCGGCGTTCGCGTGGCCGGGCGAGGTGCGCTCACTCGCCGCGGGCGACTTCGACCACGACGGCCACGAGGAACTGTTGGTGCTGCTCGACGGCGAGGTGCGGCTGTTCCGCCTGCCCGAGGGCCGCCTCCTCGATGCCGGCGCGTTGACGGCGTCGCCGGGGCGCTTCTCCGTCGCCGATGTCGATGGCGACGGCCGGCTCGAAGTCGCGCTGGGCAACCGGCTCTTCGCGGCCCCCGTCGCCGGGAGTTGCCTGCGCGTCTCGGTGAAGTCGCCGCACGGCGGCCCGGCCTACGGCGCGAGCGTGCGGCTTCGCGCGACGGTCAACGGTGTCGCGCGGACGATGCTGCGCGTGCTCGACCCCGGCACCGGCTACGGCCGCGCGTGCGAGCCGGTGGCGCACTTCGGCCTCGGCCGCGGCGCAACCCTGGAGGGCCTGAGCGTCCACTGGCCCGACGGCGCTCGGCGAACCGTTGACGGCATCACGGCGGACACGGCGGTGAGCGTGCCGTACCCGGCGGGGTAACCCTTGTTAGCCGGACGCGCGAGCGACGGGAGCAAACCCGTGACAACAACGCCGGTGCGTGGTGACGGCTTTGTCCCCCCAACAACGTTG
>JANXTD010000432.1 GCA_025352585.1 Fimbriiglobus sp. | reverse complement strand
CCCGGCGGCGTCGTCGGCTGCGCGGCCCTGACCGACGGCGTGGCGATCGTGACGGCGACCGACGGCAAGGTGCGGGCGTTGAGCCTCACCGACGGCGAGCGGCGATGGCTCTACGACGCCAAGGCCCCGCTGTTCGCGCCGGCCGCGGTGGCCGCGGGGACGATCTACGTCGGCGACCTGCTCGGGGTCGTCCACGCGATTGACTCCGCGGGCGCGGAGGTATGGAAACTCAACCTCGGCACCGACCCGAAGGTCAAGTCGCCGGGGATGGTCTACGCCGGGGCAGCGGTCCACGGCGGGCGGCTCTACGTCGGCACGGTCAACCTCGAAGGCCCGAGCGCCCGCCAGGCGACCTGCTTCGTGGCGATCGGCGAGAAATAGTCGGGATTGCGATTGGCGAAACTTCGGCGTGTCTGTTAGGATGTCCCCACTGCCTACTGCGGCGTCTGCCCGCGTCTCTCCCCGCCCGAGCCAAGTATGCCCCGCCCGTTCCTCACGGTGGCCCTGCTGGTCTTCGCCGCCACACCGGGCAAGGCCGCGACCCCGTCGTTCCTCAACGACGTGATGCCACTGCTCACGAAACAGGGTTGCAATCAGGGGGCGTGCCACGGCAAGGGGGCCGGGCAGAACGGCTTCGCCCTCTCACTCCGCGGCTACGACCCCGACGCCGACTTCAAGCGCCTGACGCGGGAACTCGACGGCCGCCGCATCGACCCGGCCCAGCCCGAGCGCAGCCTGCTTCTGCTCAAGGCGACCGGCACCGCGTCGCACGAGGGCGGCAAGATGTTCGGCGTCGGCTCGCGCGAGTATGCGGTCTTGCGCGACTGGGTCGCGGCCGGTGCCCCCGGCCCCGACAAGTCCGACGCCAGCGTCCGCAAGCTCGACATCCTGCCCAACGACCGAGTGATGAAGGCCGGCGAGCGCGTACCGTTGGTCGCGTGGGCGACCTACTCTGACGGCAGCCGCCGCGACGTGACCTGGCTGACGAAGTTCGAGACCAACGACGCCGCCGTCGCCGAGGTGACCCCCGCCGGCGGCGTGACCGCCAAGCGGGCCGGGGCGACGAGCGTGCGGGCGGCGTACCTCACCGAAGTCGCTGTGGCCGTCGTCACCGTGCCCCACGAGCGCACCGTCGATGCGTCGCTGTTTGTGCCGCGAAACAACGCCATCGACGGCCACGTCATGACGAAGCTGGCCCAACTGCGCGTCGAGCCATCGGCGCTGTCGGGCGACCTCGAGTTCCTGCGCCGCGCCCACCTCGACGCCATCGGCACGCTGCCGACGACCGCCGAGGCGACGGCATTCCTGGCGGACACAACACCTGATAAGCGGGCGAAGCTCATCGACGCCCTGCTCGCGCGGCCGGAGTTCACAGACTACTGGACCCTGTTCCTGGGCGACCTGTTGCAGAACCGCAAGGAGCGCGACCACGACGTGCGCGGCGTCAAGGGCGTGCGGCAGTTCCACGACTACCTGCGCAAGCAGGTCGCCGCGAACCGGCCCTGGAACGAGTTGGCCCGCGACATCCTGACCGCCAGCGGCGACACGGTGGCGAACCCCGCCGTCGGCTACTACGTCGTGACCGTCGGCGAGGCGGCCCCGGAGAAAAGCGAGGCGGCCGAGTCGGTCGCGCAGGCGTTCTTGGGCACGCGCATCGGCTGCGCGAAGTGCCACAACCACCCGCTCGAGCGCTTCACGCAAGACGACTTCTACCACTTCACGGCCTACTTCAGCCGCGTGAGGATGGAGCGCAAGGACTCGAAACTCGGCCCGACGACGCTGAGCGTCGGCCTGAAGGACGCCAACCAGGCACGCCGGCCCGTCGGCGTCAACCAGCCGCGGACCGGGGCGTACCTGCGTCCGCAGTCGCTCGACCGCGGCGCGGTGTCGCTGTTGCCGGGGCAAGACCCGCGGACGAAGTTGGCGGCGTGGGTCACCGACCCGTCGAACGCGGCGTTCACGGGGGCGATGGTCAACCGCGTCTGGAAGCACTACCTCGGCGTCGGCCTCGTCGAGCCGGTGGACGACTTGCGGGCGACGAACCCGCCGTCGAACCCCGCGCTGTGGGACGAACTCTGCCGCGAGTTCCAGTCGTCGGGGTACGACCTGCGGCACCTGATGCGGACGATCCTGAACTCGCGGACGTACCAACTCACCAGTAGCAGTCGGCTGACGAACGCGACCGACGCCCGCTTCTACTCACACTACTACGCCCGCCGGCTGTCGGCCGAGGTGCTGCTCGACGCCATCGGCGACGTGACCGGTGCCCCCGAGCCGATCGACGGCTACCCCCTCGGCACGCGAGTGCTGCAAGTGCCCGACCCCGGCGCGAACTCGGCGTTCCTCAAGCTCTTCGGCCGCTCCGAACGCACGACCGCGTGCGCCTGCGAGCGCAGCGGCGACGTGACCATGCCGCAACTGCTGCACCTCCAGAACAACCCCGGCTTCGCGGGCAAACTCGACGCCGCGACGGGGGCCGTGATGAAGCAGTGGGAGGCTCTTGGCAAGGACGACGGCAAGCTGCTCGACTGGCTGTTCCTACACGCCCTGACCCGCGCCCCCCGGCCGGCCGAGCATGACGCCGTGCAGGGGATGCTCAAGGCGGGTCAGCCGCGGGCCGATGTCTACCACGACTTACTCTGGGCCTTGCTAAACTCGAAAGACTTCACCTTCAACCACTGACGCGAAGCGAGTGCCGCCATGTTCGACGTTTCCCTCGGCCAGGCGACCTCCCGCCGCTGCGACGGCGCGACGCGTCGCGACTTCCTGCGCGTCGGCGGCCTCGGGGCGCTCGCGCTGCCGACGCTGCTGGCGATGGAGTCGCGGGCGAAAGCCGGCGTCTCGAAGCGGCCGGGGGCCAAGGCGAAGTCGGTGATTCTCGTCTACCTCGGCGGCGGGCTGTCGCACCACGACACCTTCGACATGAAGCCCGACGCGCCGGTCGAAGTCCGCGGTAACTACAAGCCGATCGCGTCGAGCGTGCCGGGCTTGCAGGTCAGTGAGCGGCTGCCGATGCTCGCCAAGGTCATGGACAAGCTGGCCCTGGTGCGGTCCTGCTCGCACAACAACGACCACCACGAGACGGCGACCAACTGGGTGCTCTCCGGCCGCTTCGGCTCGCCGTTCGGCGACTACCCGGCCATCGGTGCGGTCGCCGCGCACGACTTCGGCTTCACGACGACCCTGCCGCCCTACGTCGCCGTGCCCAGCAACCCGTCGTTCACCTGGGAACTCGGCAAGAGCGCGTTCCTAGGCGGCCGCTACGAGTCGTTCAAGGCGGGCGACCCCAATCAGCCCAGCTACAAGGTCGAGAACCTCACGCAGACCGACGCCGCCGTCCGGGTCCAGCGTCGCGGGACGCTGCTGAGTGCCGTCGATGGGCTGGCGAAGTCGATCGAGGGCAACGACCAGATCGCGACGTACGACGAGTTCCAGCAGCGCGCCGCCGCGATGATCCTCTCCAGCGAGACGCGGCAGGCTTTCGCCGTCGGGGCCGAGTCGGACAAGTTGCGCGACCGCTACGGCCGCACGACCTTCGGCCAGTCGGCGCTCCTCGCGCGGCGGCTCGTCGAGGCCGGCGTGCGCTTCGTCACGGTGAACCACAGCGGCTGGGACCACCACGGCAAGATTTTCGAGGGCCTCGACAAGAAGCTGCCCGACTTCGACCGCGGGCTCTCTGCGTTAGTCTCCGATTTGAGTGAGCGCGGCAGCGACAAGGAGACGCTCGTCGTGGTCATGGGAGAGTTCGGCCGGTCGCCGAAGGTGAACAAGGACGCCGGGCGCGACCACTGGGGCCAAGCGGCGTCGATGCTGTTCTTCGGCGCGGGCGTCAAGCCGGGCTACGTGCTGGGCAAGACCGACAAGGTCGGCGGCCACCCGACGCAGCGCCCCGTCGCCCCGGCCGATGTCTGCTTCACGATCCTCGACGCGCTGGGTGTGAACCCACGCAAGCAAGTCCACACGCCCGACGGCCGGCCGATCGAAGTCCTCGACAACGGCGAAGCCATCCACGAACTCTTCTCGTGATCGCCCTACACCTCGCGATCGCGGCCTTCGCGCTGCCGCTGTCGGTCGTCGCGAAAGACGTGAAGCCGCCGGTCAAGGTGGTGCAGCGGGCGAAGTACACTCTGCCGCTGGCCGTGGCACCGGGCTACACCGGCAGGGTCACCGTGCGTGGCTTCGGCCTCGACACCGCGACCGAAGTCACGGCTGACGGCGTCGCCGTCAAGGTCGTCGGCAAGTCGCGCAAGGCGTCCCCGCCGCAGAACGTCCCGCCGGAGTTGACCGGCGACACCGAAATCGATCTCGAGTTGACGCTGCCGAAGGACTTCGCCGCCCCGCACGTCGCGCTCAAAGTTGGCACGGCCGACGCGGTGAAGCTGCTCGTCGTGCGGGGGCTCGTCGCCGAGCGCGAGCCGAACGACGGCTTCGCCACGGGCCAGCTCATCATCCCGCCTCTGACGCTGCACGGCACCATCGAGAAGTCGCGCGATGTCGATGTGTACCGCTTCGTCGGCCGCAAGGGCCAGCGCTGGAACTTCGCGGTGACGGCCCGCAAGTTGGGGTCGCCAGTAGACGCCCTGCTGACGCTCTACGACGAGAAGCGTCGCGTCGTCGAGTCGTGCGACGACACCGGCAGCGACGCCGACCCGTCGTTCGCGGTGACGTTGCCACGCGACGGCGTCTACTTCCTGAGCGTGATCGACAGCCACGACCAGGGAGGCGGCATCTTCCCGTACCTGCTGAGCGTTACGCCCCCGTCGCCAGCCAGTCCTTGAGTCGCCCCAGGCCGGCCGTGATCGTGGCGCGGTCGGTGGCGAAGGACATGCGGGCGAACCCCTCGGTGCCGAACGCCGCGCCGGGCACGAGGTTGACGTGGGCCTGTTCGAGGCAGGCGGTGCAGAAGCTCACGGAGTCGGTCACGGCGACGCCGTTGAACGCCTTGCCGAAGTAGTCGCTGATGTCGAAGAAGGCGTAGAACGCGCCGTCGGCGCGGTCGAACTTCACGCCGGGGATCGCCGCCAAGGTGTCGTAGGTCAACTCCCGCCGCGTGGCGAACTCGGTGCGCATCGCCTCGATGCAAGTCGCCGACTCGGGGGATTCGAGGGCGACGACCATCGCGGCCTGGCTAACGCTCGACGGGCAGCTCGTCTCCTGGCTCTGGATGCCGTCCATCGCCTTGACGAGGTGCGACGGGGCGACGGCCCAGCCGATGCGCCAGCCGGTCATCGCGTAACTCTTGCTCGCCCCGCTGACGGTGATCACGCGGTCGCGTAATTCGGGCCGCAGGGTCACCACACACGTCGGCGTGGCGTCGCCGTAGCAGAGTTGCTCGTAAATCTCGTCGCTCAGGATGGCCGCGTCGGTGTGCTTCACGAACTCGTCCACGAGGGCGAGCAGTTCGTCACGGGTGTAAACCGTGCCGGTCGGGTTCGACGGGCTGTTCAGCATCAGCAGCCGGGTTCTGGGCGTGATCGCGGCCCGCAACTGCGCCGGGGTCATCTTGAAGCGGGCGTCGAGGGTCGTCGGCACGAGCACCGGCGTTGCCCCGGTCATCTGCACGAGGTCGGAGTAGCTGACCCAGTACGGCGTCGGGATGATGACCTCGTCGCCGGGGCCGACGGTCGCCGCGAGGGCGTTGTGGATGCTGTGCTTCGCGCCGTTCGACACCAGCACGTTCTCGGGGCCGCACTTCAGCCCGTAGGTGCGGTCGTACCAGGCGGCGATGGCCTTCTTGAGTTCGGCCGTGCCGCCGGCGGGGGTGTAGTGCGTCTGGCCGTTGGCCATCGCCTTTTCCGCCGCGGCGCAGATGTGCCGCGGGGTGTTGAAGTCCGGCTCGCCGAGGCTGAAGTCGTAGACGGTGACGCCCTGCGACTTGAGGACGCGGGCCTTGGCCCCGGCGGCGAGGGTGGCCGACGGCTGGACCGACGACGCGAGC
>JANXTD010000390.1 GCA_025352585.1 Fimbriiglobus sp. | reverse complement strand
GCGAGCGGGGGACGGTAGTCCCCCGAGTGCCCCCCCCCCCACCGATGTTTCTTCGCCATGGGGGGATCACTCGGGGGACTACCGTCCCCCGCGCGCCGAGTTCCTGCCCACTGTCGGGATTCCCGACACTTCCCCCGCCCGCGGGAAAGTGGCGCTAGCATCCGGCGGCGCGCGGCGGTAAACTTGCTGCGTCTGGCCGAACGCACCAATCGCCAGGCTCGCTCGGGGCACACGGATGGCCCCCGCGCTCCCGTCCATGGAGACCACGGCATGACGCAAAACGCACCCGCGACCCTGCACCGGATGCTGGGAGACTTCGAGCGCGAAATTCGGCCGATGCTGGCCGACATTTTGGCGGGCCTGAGCGACCTCCTCGACGACGAGGGCGGCGACACCGTGCGCCGCTTCCTCTCGGACGCCCCGACCGACCTGTGCGTCCGCCTCGCCGACGCCTGGGCGCTCGCCACCGACCTGGGCCTGGAGCCGCTGCAACTGATGCCGCGCTTCACGCCCGAGGAGCAGTTCCTGCTCGAACTCGTGACGGCGATCTACACCGCCGGCCGCGTCGCCGGCCCGCCGTCGGACTCGTTCGACCTCGACGAACTCGTCGGCCTGCTCGACCAAACTTGCGACGAGCCGGAGCCGGCCGGCGTATAACGGCCCCATGCGCACCCTCGCGGACAAGCAACTCCCGTGGCCGGCCCTGCTCGCGGTCCGGGCGGCGGCCCGCGCCGCCGGCCGCGTCGTCGTCTGGACCAACGGCACCTTCGACCTCCTGCACCCCGGCCACCTGGCGAGCCTGCAAGCGGCCCGCGCGCTGGGCGACCTGCTCATCGTCGGCCTCAACAGCGACGCCTCGGTGCGCGGCTACAAAGGCCCGACGCGGCCGATCCTCACCGAGGTCGAGCGGGCGACGATGCTGGCGGGTCTGGAGTGCGTTGACCATGTCGTCGTGTTTGACGAAGCGACCCCCGAAGACGTTTTGCGAAAGTTGCAGCCCGACATTCACTGTAAAGGCGTGGAGTACGCCCCGCCGCACGGCCGGCCGGTGCCGGAGTTGGCGACGGTCCTCGCCGGCGGCGGCGCGATGGCGTACCTGCCGCTGCTGCCGGGGTTGAGCACCACGGAGTTACTCGCCCGCATCCGCCGGCTCGGCGGGGAGGCCGCGTGACGCCGTACCTCTTCCTCGACCGCGACGCGACGCTGATCCGTGACACGGTCTACCCGCGCGACCCGGCGGCGGTGGAACTGCTGCCCGGCGCGGCCGACGCCGTCGGCGACCTGGCCCGGCGCGGCTTCACGGTCGCCGTTGTGAGCAACCAGTCCGGCGTGGCCCGCGGCTTCATCACGCCCGACGAGGCGGCCGCGGTGGACGCCCGCTTCGTCGAACTCTTCGCCGTGGCCTCGGGCGTGACGCTGGCGTGCTGGTACTGCTTCCACGGCCCCGCCGACGGCTGCGACTGCCGCAAGCCGAAGCCGGGGCTGCTGTTGCAAGCCGCACGGCACTTCGGTCAGCCGATCGGCCCGCGGAGCGTGACCGTCGGCGACAAGCCGAGCGACCTCGACGCCGGCCGCGCCGCCGGGTGCGGGCTGACCGTGCTTTTCGAGGGCGACTGGCCGGCCGTCCACGCCCGCATCCGGGAGCGACTCGCGTGACCAAGGCGTTGTTGAAGTGGGCCGATCTCTTTCCCGGCTGCCCGGTGCTGGTCGTCGGCGACCTGATGCTCGACGAGTTCATCTTCGGCCAGGTCAGCCGCATCTCGCCGGAGGCCCCCGTCCCCGTCGTCGAAGTGCAGCGCCGCAGTTACGTCCCCGGCGGCGCGGCCAACACCGCGGCCAACGTCGCCGCGCTCGGGGCGACGCCGTCGCTCGCCGGCCTCGTCGGGGCCGACGCCAACGCCGACCACGTCCGCGACCTGTTGCGCACGCTCGGCGTCAACGTCGGCCCCGTGGTCGCCGACCCGGCGCGGCCGACCACGACGAAGACGCGCATCCTTGCCGGGACGCAACAGGTCGTCCGCATCGACCAGGAGCGGCCGTCGCCGATGTCGGCTGAGGTCGAGGCGGCGCTGCTCGACGCCGTGCGGCGGGCGTTGCCGGCGGCGCGGGCCTGCGTGCTGTCCGACTACGGCAAGGGGGTCGTGACGCCGACGTTCGCCGCCGCCGTGATCGCGCTGGCGAACGCCGCCGGGGTGCCGACTGTCGTCGACCCGAAGGGCGTCGATTACGCCAAGTACCGCGGCGCGACCGTCGTGAAGCCGAACCAACTCGAGGCCGGCAAGGTTCTCAACCGCGACCTGCGCACGTCGGAGGAAGTCGATGCCGCCGGCCGCGACTTGCTCACCTTGCTCGGCCCGACGACGGCGATCCTAATCACGCGCGGCCCGCAGGGGATGAGCCTGTTCACCCCCGGCGGCGACGCCTTCCACGTCCCCACGTCGGCCCGCGAAGTCTACGACGTGACGGGGGCCGGCGACACGGTGGCCGGCACGATGGCGGTGACGCTGGCCGTCGGCGGCGGCCTCGAAGCGGCCTGTCAACTGGCGACCGCCGCCGCCGCCGTGGTCGTGGGCAAGGTCGGCACGGCGACCTGCTCGCTGGCCGAACTGCGGGCCGGGGGTTAGAGCGTGACGACACTCCGGGTGCGGATCGACTCCTCGGCCGCCTCGATTAGCCGCTGGGCCGTGACCGCGTCCGCCATCGTGGACAGCGGCGGGACGCCCAGACGCAGGCTGTCCACCAGGAAGTGCTTCACTTCGTTCATGACCGAACCTTGATAGGCCGTGTACGTCTGACTGTGGACGAGGCCCGGCTTGATCTCGACGTGGTCGCGGTAGCTGTAACGTGTACTGCCCGCGGTGCCGATGACCTTCACCATGACCGTCCACGGGTCGGCGGCGTGGTCGTCGGCGGCGAAGCTGGCGCAGAAGTGGGCCAGCGCCCCGTTCTTGAGGCGCATCTGCACCATCGCGATGTCCTCCTCCGGGTACTCGGCGTAGTGCAGGGTCGCCTTCATGGCGCAGAGTTCGACCGGCGCGCCGACGAGGTACAGCAAGATGTACGAGTGGTGCGTCAAGATTTGCCGCACCACGCCGGGGTAGCGCTTCGCCACTTCTTCGGGGTGGTGGATGTTGTACATGACGTAGGCCGACACAATCGTGCCGAGGTCGCCGCCATCGACGAGTTCGCGGGTGCGGACCATTCCCGATTCGTAGATGTAGTTGTGTCCCGGCATGCAGACCAAGTCCTTGGCGGCGGCCAGGCTCGCCATCTCCTCGATCTCGGCGACGCTTTGGCCGACCGGCTTCTCGACGAGGACGTGCTTGCCGGCGTTCAGCGCCAGCCTGGTGTATTCGAGGTGGCTTTCGAGGTTGGTGAGCACGAACACCGCGTCGATGGCGGGGTCGTTGACGAGGTCCTCGGGCGTCGCGTAGTTCTTGCAGCCGAAGTCGGCGGCGCGGGCGACGGCGCGGTCCTGGGAGCGGTTCCACAGGCCGACGAGCTTCGCGCCGGGCACCTTCGAGACGGCCTTGGCGTGGAGGATCGAGATGTCCCCCGCGCCGAGGAAGCCGACGCCGATCGTCTCGCGGGTGATCTTGGGCATGGGTTCGGTGCTCTCGGCGTGGGGGCGGGAGCGGTTTGGTGTATCGGCGGGCACGACCGGTGGCGAGCCGGAGTCTTGTTAGCCGGACGCGCAAGCGACGGGAGCAAATCCCGGTGGACAACGCCAGTGGGAGGAGACGACGCCGTCACCACCCATGAGCACTGTCCACCGGGATTTGCTCCCGTCGCTTGCGCGTCCGGCTAACAAGAATCGCGTTTAGTACGTCAGCGTGAAGCCGAAGTTGAAGCCGTGCAGGAACAGGTCGCCCGAGGTCGCCGAGGCCACGTCCATCGCCCGCAGGTTGCGGGTCGTGAAGCCCTGGACGCTGGGCAGGCCGCTCGGCGTGAGGTTGCGGTTCACCTGGTCGCCGGCGCGGGCCATGTTGCTCAGGTACATCACCTGGTAGCCGGCGAAGACGTTGGCCCAACTCGTGAGCTGGAAGCCGAGTTGCACGTTGGCCTCGGGCAGCACGGCGAAGCGGTTCTCCGAGCTGCGGCCGCCGTTGGCGAGGTTGGCCAACACGCCCCCGGCGGTCGTGGCCGGGGCGACCAGGCCGCCGCCGGTCAGCGTCGTGGTGCCGTCCACGGTGACGATCTGGTGGACGCCGCCGATGGCGACCTTCGCGGTGCCGTCCACGAAGAAGCGGCCGTTCGAGTAGCTCATCCGGCCGCCGACGTTGCCGCCGTAGAACTGGTTGCGGGCCGAGATGTGGTCCTGGATCAGCAGCGACGAGCCGTTGCCGACGCCGATGCCGTCGAAGGCCGCGACCCCGCCGGCGAGCACGCGGCGGCTGTCGTAGGCGTCGAAGCCCTCGCTGACCGAGAAGTAGCGGAAGCCGGTGATCAGGTCGAAGTTGACGCTGTTGCCCTGGACCACCCGGAAGAACGGGTTGGCCTCCGCGCCCCAGGCGGTGAGGCTGCTCTGCACGGCGACGCTGCCGGTGAACGCCCCCGGTGCCGACACGACGACCGACGACTCGCGGCGGGCCACCGGGTCGAAGAACGGCCGGGCCAAGACGCCGCTGCTGACCGGGCCGAGGGTCGTGCCGCTCGACACGGTGCCGAACGACATGCCGTTAAGCTCGAAGCCGAGGCTCGTCGCGCCGATCAGGCCGCCGACGCCGATCTTGAAGCCGGAGAGCGTGTGGTAGTCGGTGCCGGTGTCCACGAGCCGCGTCGTGCCGGGCTGGCCGATCACGCCGTTGGACGGCCCGCCGGTGACGACCGGCGTGGCGGAGCGGTTGTCGCTGACGAACATGAGCAGGTAGCTCGCCTCGACGTAGAGCTTCGACGCTGCCCCCACGCCGCCGCTACCGCTGCCGTAGCCGGCGAGGGTCGAGTACGCCCCGGTCGGCTCGACGGACATCGCGGCCGGGCCGTCGCTCACCGTCACCGGCGCGGGCGGCTGCGACGGCATCATGCCGGGCATCTGGGCGGCGGCGGGCGAGCCGAGGAAACTCAGGGCGGCCAGGGCGGTGCTGGCCCCGAGGACGAACTTCTTCATCGGCGTTCCTCGCATCGAATTCCGTGTCGAAAAGACTCTCGGGAGGCCACCGAACACGGGCCTACAGCCGGACTACCACCTTCATCGGTCGCAACGGCCGTAAGAAATGAACCGATTTTGCCGCCGGGCGGGCCTGAGGGGGTTGTAACGGTCAACGCGGTGGGGCGGCCCGGAGAAAACGTTTCACCGCGGAGGAGCAGAGGAGCGGAGAAGAAACAAACCATGTGTTGGATTTCTCC